>JAZSGM010000035.1:0-1576 GCA_045532715.1 Clostridia bacterium | reverse complement strand
GGCAATGATGGGAAGAGCACCGGAGACAATAACGGTTGTAAAGCCTCTGTCTAAAGGCGTCATAACCAATTTTGACCTTGCCTGCCGCATGATAAACGGATTTTTAAATAAGGTTATCGGCGGCGTTTTAAAGCCGCGTGTTATGATAAGTGTACCCTGCGGCATTACCGATGTTGAGCGCCGTGCTGTATGTGATGCTGTAAGAGCGTCCGAAATCCGCGAGGTGTATTTTATTGAAGCACCAATCGCAGGTGCAATCGGTGCAAGCTGTGACGTAAGCCTTGCAAGAGGAATGATGCTTGTGGATATCGGAGGAGGAAACTGTAACATTGCCGCAATTTCACTTGGTCAGGCGGTTATAGGCCGCTCGGTAAAGCTTGCCGGCGGAGATTTTACCGAGGCGCTTATTAATTATGTGATGGAAAAGCACGATATGCTTATAGGATATCACACTGCTGAAAAAATAAAAAAAGAGATAGGCTGTGCGTTTCAGCGTGAGAATAATGACTCAATCCTGATTGGCGGATATAACATGAAAACCCGCAAGCCGGAGAAAATATTGATATATTCCGAGGATACGCGCGAGGCTTTTGCAGGTCTTACCGAAAAAATTGCAGCGGAAATCCGTGCGGCGCTTGATGAAATGCCGACCGAGCTTTTAGGTGATATAATGGAGGACGGAATACTCTTAATAGGCGGAGGAGCAATGCTTTACGGGCTTGCGAAAAAGCTCAGAATTGAGCTTGGAGTAAAGATATTCCTTGCCGAGGATGCAGACATGTGTGTAGTGCGCGGGGCAGGCTCTGTAACGGAGAATATGGATAAGATGGCGGAAAACACATATGTTTTCACAAAATGCTGATATGGATATTTTAAAGGAAAACGAAACCCTTGAGGATTTACAGGCAGGCGGACTTCGGCTCATTCAGAAAAAGGATGGCTTCCGCTTTGGAGTAGATGCAGTGCTGCTTGCTGATTTTGCAAAGGACGCACGTGCCGGAGCTGCGCTCGATATGTGCACAGGAAGCGGAATTATCCCGATTTTACTATCGCATAAGTCGGACGTGGAGAAAATCTGCGGTATCGAAATTCAGCAGGAGATTGCCCAGACGGCATGCCGCTCTGTAAAGCTTAACGGTCTTGAGGACAGAATTTTTATAGAAGCCGGCGACCTCAAAAACGCTGCCGCCATTTACGGAAAACGCAGCTTTGACCTTATAACCTGTAATCCGCCGTATATGCCGGCATCAAGCGGAATAAAAAACGAGCTTAACACAAAAATCATTGCGCGGCATGAAGTGATGTGCACCTTGGAGGATGTGATATCTGTCGCCGCACAGCTTTTAAAGCAGCAGGGACACCTTATGCTTGTACATAAGCCTGCAAGGCTTGTCGATATAATGTGTCTTATGAGAAAATACGACATTGAACCGAAACGAATACGTTTTATACATAAAAAAATCGGCAATGAGCCGAGCTTAGTTCTTGCAGACGGTGCATACAAGGGCGGAAAGGAGCTTAAAATTCTGCCGCCGCTGTATCTTTACGAAGAGGAAGGCTCGGAAACCGAGGAAGT
>JAZSGM010000242.1:0-14540 GCA_045532715.1 Clostridia bacterium | reverse complement strand
TATCGATACGATGTACAATTCCGGGACGCAGTACGCCGCCGATGCCGGAAAGTTTACCCTTACAATAGTGCAAAAGCGCATTTACAAGCGTGCCATTGTAATTGCCGGCGCCGGGATGAACAACCATTCCCTGCGGTTTATGAATAACCAGGAGCTGTTCATCTTCATAAACAATATCCAGCGGTATATCCTCAGCTAAAATCTCTGTTTCAACAGGCTCAGGGATTTCGACATCAATTTCATCATTTTCTTTTAACGTGTATTTTTTATTCAAAACATGTCCGCCAATTGTAACCATACCCGCTTCAATAAGCTTGACACCATGCGAGCGGGAGATGCCCTCCATTTGCTGTGCAATGAAGGCATCCAAGCGCATACCAATCTGCGCACTTTCCACAGTCAGATTATAGATTTCCGCCATCTTCACCGCTCCGTTTCTTTGACGCAGATTCTCCGGTATACAAAATATATACCGCAAGTAAAACAGCACCGACGCACACGGCGATATCCGCTACATTAAAAATATACGGAAAATACTTGTGGTGTACAAAGCGGATAAAATCCGGAACGTAGCCACGGAATATACGGTCTACAAGATTTCCGAAACCACCGGCAATCAAAAGAACAGAAGAAATCCACATTAAATGCGTTTTCCTTGGCTGCTTAAGCATAAAAACAATCAGAAAGGCCAACAAAACAAATGTGGCAATGATCAAAATCAAACGCGCCCAAGGAAATGTAATTCCCATAGCACCGGCCGTATTGGAATCATATACATATTCAAAAATATGCGGTATACCCTCAATCGTTTTCCCATTCCAAAACGGTATGCCGCTCACCGTATCCATAACAGCCAAATTTTCAAGCGCAATGTGTTTTGTCCATTGATCTGCAAAAAACACAACAATACCAAAAATCACATATAAAATCCACATAATTCATACCCCTGCATTTTAGTTCAATACCGCCTCTATAGCACATGCTATCTCACTTGAAGAAATATCATTAAATATTTTTGCTTCTCCAAGCGGCTGCGGCAATATAAATTTCAGCACACCGTCTTCCATCTTCTTATCTTTAGTCATATATTCTTTTACAGTCCGAACATCCAACCCATCCGCAAGCACAGGAATTTGATATGTACAAAGAAGCTTTCTGACGTTCAGCACCTCATCTTCTGACACATAGCCGCGCTTTTTGGCAATTTCCAAAGCAGCAATCATACCGATGCCAACACACTCGCCGTGCAAAAGCATAAATCCTTTTGCGCTCTCAATCGCATGACCTATTGTATGACCAAAATTCAAAATCGCGCGAAGACCGCTTTCGGTTTCATCCTGTTCTACTACATCCGCTTTAATTCGGCAGCATTTTTCAAGCACGGTTTCCATTGCTTCGTTTTCCAGTGCCCTGATTCCTGCAGAATTATCATTTAAATAGTTCAAAAATTCTTTTTCTCGTATAACACCATACTTAATAACCTCTCCCATACCTGCCGCAAACTCGCGCGCGGGGAGCGTCGAAAGCGTTTGTATATTAATATAAACCAAAGACGGCTGCTTAAACGCACCGATTATATTTTTATAGCCGGCAAAATCCACGCCAACCTTGCCGCCGACACTACTGTCCGTCTGTGAAAGCAATGTCGTTGGAATCTGCACAAATCTTATTCCACGCATAAAGCTTGCAGCCACAAATCCGGCAACATCGCCGACGACACCACCGCCGAGCGCAACAATTACGCTCTTGCGATCAAGGCCGTTTTGTACACAAGCCTTATACAAATGCTGTACCGTTTGAAGGTGCTTACTTTCTTCGCCGGCAATAAATTGAGCGGATGCGACAGTAGCACAAATGCCACTCAGTGCATCATATACCGTCTTTAAATAGAGCGGTGATACATTAGAATCGGTGATAATCAAAAGCTTGCTCGGCTTTAAATTTTCAATTTCACCGCGCAGCGCATTAAAATCTCTTTCAATACAAATATCGTATGCACGCTTGTCAAAATCAAGATGTATTCTTTTCATATTCAGCCTCCGATATCCTAAGATTTATCAAAAGGAAGGCAATCGCCTTCCTTTTTCGTTTTATTCATTTTCATCAAAAGAAAACACTTTCATATCTGCATCCGAATCTGAAACCTGTGCCGGAGAAACCACCGGCTCAGTAACGTTCAGCGGTACATCAGCACGCAAATCGCCTAAAATGTCCAGCTGCGATTTAATAATTGCTCCAACACGCATTTTATAGCTTTCAATTTGCTGTGTAAGCTCACGATAATGCGATTCAAGTTTCTTTATCTCATCATTCGCATCACGAATAATCTGATTTGCTTTTGCTTTTGCTTCACGGACAATCATATCACCTTGTTCCGTTGCCGAAGCTTTAATTGTATCCGCCATCTGCTGTGCTGTCATCAACGCGCTGTGCAAAGTGGATTCTTTGCTTTTATACTCCTCCACAGATTCGCTCAATTTTTCAATCTTTTCTTTATATGCGATGTTGTCTTTATACAGCTTTTCATAATCAAGCAGAATTGCACTCATAAAATCTTCAACATCATCACGGTTGTACCCATTTAAAGTCTTTTTAAACTCTCTGTTTTCAATATCCAGCGGTGTAAGCATCGTTATTCCCTCACTTCACTTCGTTAAATATACTTTATAATTTCCAAATAGGTTCTTCCCTTTCTGGATTTACTGCCCGTCTCACCAATCCGATAACGACCGAAGCCGCGCACAGACAACAAATCATCTTCATTCAGCTTTAATGCAATCTCATTTTTAACAATATGATTCACGGAAACACGCTCCGCATGAATCAGTTCAACAGCTTTTGCCCTGGATAAATCAAGCGCACCTGCCAAAACAGCATCCAATCGGTTTGACATGATAAAAATCCCCTTCTTCACCGTTTTTTGCACAGGTGGTACAAAATCCAAAATATCAAGCTGTTCCGTACGAACACCGCAAGAACCGATTTTTTCGAGATTTGCCAGTACATAGCTCACAATTTTTTCGTTAACAAATACATAAAACGAAGTACCTTCACAGAGGATATCTCCAAGCATTTCGCGCTTGATACCAAGTCCGAGTAGCGCCCCAAGGCAGTCACGATGTGTGAGTGTTTTTTGCATCGGACAGTCTAATTTCAAAAGCGAAATCGGAAAATGCTTCTCAATCTCTTCAGCTTCATACTCCGGCCAAACGCCGAATACGCAACGCTCAGCGCCATGATAACCGCCATAAAAGCCACAAGAAAACCCATCTTCAGCGCGAATAGAAGTTGCAGCAACACTTACGGTTGCTGCATCAAAAAACACACCAAACTGCGGTTCATATTTTCTTTGCGCCGCAAGCACTATATCCTCCATTCGCCTCAGCGCCACACGGAGGTTTTCATCTTCAGTATAAAAGCTCATAATTTTCCCTGTTAAAAAATCGAATACAACAAATCAAGCAACAGCTCAAGAATTAACCACAAAACAATCGGTGAAAAATCCACCGGCATCATCCTGCCACCGAGCAAACGGTCAATCAGATTGCGGACAGGTGTTAAAAAAGGATCCGTTATTTTGTAGATGATTTCAACAAAAGTATTATAAAAACCAGGTATCCAAGAAAGAATACATCGAATGACTAAGAGCAGCTCGAGAATGTTAATACATCTGCCAAGCAGCAAAATAAGTGTATACATAGAATTCTACCGTCCTTATCAGAGTGTATCCCCCTACCCCCAAAAAGATTTACCAGCTGAACAGCCCCTTGTTCTGCAGTTCATTTTTGAAGTCACCCAT
Organism: Clostridia bacterium; assembly: GCA_045532715.1. Taxonomy (GTDB): domain Bacteria; phylum Bacillota; class Clostridia; order UBA1381; family UMGS1253; genus RGIG2041. The sequence goes on along the minus strand of JAZSGM010000242.1, from coordinate 10,741 downwards.
AATACTTACATTATACGGTGCAATCAAGAAAATGCCGGAAGCAACCTTTTGAATGTTGCCGTCAAGACCGTACACAGCACCGCTCAGGAAGTCAACAACACGGCGAGCAACATCGCTGTCCAGGTTTTCCAGATTGATAATTACCGGTTTTTTTGCCTTCAAATGGTCAGCAATACCCTTAGCATCCTCGAAATTTTCCGGCTGCATAACAACAACCTTCAATTGGGTAGTCGCATGAATGTTAACAACCTTATTCTTTCTGCCGAAGCTTCTTTCTTCGATCTCCGGCTCATCCTCTTCATAGTCCGAGGTCAAAATATCATCTTCATCATAATATTCTTCATCACCCAGACCGATTGCATTCTTCATTTTATCCAAAAAACCCATTTAATTTTCCTCCTGTTTATATTCTCTTTTTCCAAATATTAAGCTGCCGACACGCACCATATTCGAGCCACAAGCAATTGCTTCTTCAAAATCGCCGCTCATACCCATCGACAAAATTTCCATACTTATATTATTATATTTCCTTCCCTTAATGTCAAGATAAAGCTTGCGGGTGTTATCAAAATGTAAAGAGTTTGAAACATCCTTGATGTATAGCGGCGCTATTGTCATCAATCCCTTAACTTTAACATTTTTCAGTTCTTCCACATGTGCAAGCAATGACCATATTTCCTGCGGCAAAACGCCTGATTTTGTCTGCTCTCCGGACGTATTCACCTGGATAAGCACATTCGTAACAAGACCTGCAGCTGCCGAACGTTTCTCAATTTCATCTAAAAGCTTTATCGAATCTACCGACTGAATCAGTTCTGTTTTTCCAATTATATATTTCACCTTATTGGTCTGCAAGTGACCGATTAAATTCCATTTTGTTTCATCGACCGCATCAAACTTATCCGTCATTTCCTGCACACGGTTTTCGCCGATATGTGTAATGCCGTGTGCAAGTGCGAAATTAATATCCTCCGCAGAAAAGTTCTTGGTAACCGCTATCAATGTAATTTCATCTGCAGAGCGTCCGCAGCGCGCTGCAGCTTGCGCTATCCGCATCCGAACCATTTCAATATTTTCTTTAATCTGCCTCTCTCTGTCTGTCATTACGATCCCCTCACTCCACAATTGCACCGGCATAAATGTTCTTTCCGCCGATAATCACCGCATCATACTGCTTTAAAAATCCGAGCTCGTCCGTCTTTGAAGCAATCACGGTCTTGTCCGTCTGATACAGTATACGAATCTTTCGAAAATGAACAATGCCGGACACATTCACAAACACGCCTGTATCCCCATCCTCATTCACACGCACGGCAGCCTGCGGTATTTGAAATCCATCATACACACGTGTTACAATCTCACAAGATGCCTCACGCAAACTGTATATTCCTTCAACATAATCACTACAAGACACAAGCACAACCGATTTACCATTCTCTGCCTGCGAAATATGTGCAATTTTGGCCGAGATACGTTCGCCGGATTTATCAGGAAAGCGAAGCCATACGGGCGAACCGACCTTTAAATCTTCCAAATACTCCGAATGCAGCACCGTAGCAAAGCACCATCTTGAATTGTCCACAATTTTGCATATACGATCCCCAGCATTCAGTGATTCAGGCACATACGCTTCGCGTTCAATATCTATGCACTCGAAATCAGTAACCGTCATACTTTCGACCGTTTGTGGTGTCAGACTTTGTTCATATCCGTCCGTTTCCGAAACAAATATGCCTGCCGATAAAGAATACACATCCTGCTTTGCAGACTGCACGGAAGACTCCAATGCCGACTTTTGCGCATATAAATCTGCAAGCGCTTCTTTGGCAGGGTCAACCTGCGTATCCCCCTCACCAACATGAACATAACCGGCAATTTGCGTCTGTACTAAATCCAATTCTTCAAAATTCCCTGACTGTGTCATTTCAACAATCGCACTGACAGCTGCATCAATTTTTTCTTCAGCAGATGCCAGATCCACATGCACGGAAGTTGATTCCACGCTCTTCTTCTCCAATCGGCGTATTTTTGCATTCACTGCATCCAAAGCCTGTTTCGTTTGCTCATCAATGCCCTCCGTATATATCGTAGCAATCTTTACGCCTTTCGAAACGCGCTCTTCATTTTGATACGCCGCCTCCGCCATACCTGTGCCATTCGCGTTATAAACCGTTTCCTCACGAACAATATAGCCCTTTGCACTGATTTTATTTTCATATTCAACCGAACGCACTGTCTGCGTCACAATCGATTCCTGCGTCAGAGCACGCGCACCCCAAATCGCAAAAATCACAGTCATAAGAATATAAATCCACAAATACCTTTTCATATTGCCTCCGCAAAATTTAATTAAATCTATTTTAACAAATTCACACTATAAAAGCAATAGGCTAAAAAAGAAAAGTCGTAAATATACGACTTTTCAAAATTAGAATACCATATGCATTATCAAAAGCAATACCAACGAAATACCAAAATTATACACCGTAAACAGTTTAATATAACGTTTTGCCATTCCGGGCTCATGACGAATAAATTCCCGGAAAGTAATCAAGCTTGCAAGTGATGCAATCAATGTGCCCGCGCCACCAATATTTACCGCAACAAGGAGTTGCGCATAATTCTGCGTAAACTTTGATAAAAGCACAGCACTCGGAACATTGCTGATAAACTGGCACGACAAAAAACCATAGAGAAGCGTGTTCTTTTCAATCAGATTACCCAAAAACTGACTGACAGCAGGTATTCTTGCCATATTGCCGGCAAAAACAAAGAAAGCACAAAATGTAAGAAGCAAACCGTAATCAACCTGTTTTAATGCTTTGCGATCCATAATCAAGAGCGCAACAATTACAATAACCAAACCAAGCAGATACGGAATCCCACGAAAAACCATGGCTACCGATAATAAAAACAATATGCAATAGATAACCGTACGCGGTTTATTCAGTTTGCACTGTTCCGCATTTTGAATTTCAAGTGCATCCTTATCTACAAACAGACAACAAACCGTAATCAGCAAAATTGCAACAATGAACGGCAAAAACATAATCCACATAAACTCACCGGTCGGAATATGATAATAAGAATACAGATACAAATTCTGCGGATTTCCGAAAGGCGTAAGCATACCACCGAGGTTGGCAGCAATATTTTGCATGATAAATGTAAAAGCCATATAACGCCGGTTGTCTGTGGACTTCAGCACATAATACCCAAGCGGCAAAAATGTAATCAGAGCCATATCATTGGCAATCAGCATTGACCCGATAAACGTAATATAAACCAGTGCAAGAATTGCAGAACGAACCGTGCGAAACACGCTGACAATTTTCGAAGCAAGAATTCGAAAGAAGCGAATATTACGAAGTGCACAGACTACCGCAAGCGTAGCAAACAAACAGCTCAGCGTTTTAAAATCAAAATACTCAATATACCGTGAATCAGGTGGCACAAAGCAACACGTCACTCCTGCTGCAGCCAGCGCAATACAAAAAACCATATTCTTTTTAATTAAATTCACTGTTGCTCACTCCAAAACACAAAGCGTGTGCATACACACACGCTTTGAAATCATTTAATCAAACAGAAATTACGCCCATAGCTTCAAGCACAGAAAAGCCCAAAATCAAAACAATACAAATCGGTGCAAAATACTTAATTACAACCGTAAACAGACTTTTTCTCTTAAATGCACCCGAAGACTCAACCTCGTCAATCAGCGACTTCGGTTTAATAATATAACCAACAAAGATACAGGTAGCAAATGCAACAATCGGCATCAGAACACTGTTGCTTATAAAGTCAAAGAAATCCAGGAATGTCATTGTGCCGAAAAATGTGATATTGCTCCATGTACCGAAACCGAGCGACGACGGAACACCCAGTAAAACAGAAAACAAGAAAACAGCAAGACACGAAAGCTTTCTGTTCCACTTCATTTTATCCTGTACAATCGAAACAACAGTTTCCATTAAAGAAATGGAAGATGTAAGCGCTGCAAAAAGCACCAGAAGGAAGAAAACTGCACCTACAATCGCACCACCGGGCATGCTTGCAAAAACCTTCGGCAACGTAATAAACATCAGGCTCGGACCTTTGCCGAGTACCGCAGCATCACCGCCGGAGAAGGAGAACACGGCCGGAATAACCATGAGACCTGACATAAATGCAATACCCGTATCAAAAAGCTCAATTTGCTTTACAGACGACTCAAGATTTACATCCTTTTTCATATACGAGCCATATGTAATCATGATGCCCATTGCTAAAGACATCGAATAGAACAGCTGTCCCATAGCAGCAAGCACGGTAGTGCCGGAAAATTTAGAAAATTCCGGCAAAAGATAATACTTTACGCCTTCCAAAGCGCCCGGTAAACATACCGAATAAATTGCAATTACAAGCGCCAACACAACCAAAACCGGCATCATAATCTTGCTGACTTTTTCAATACCCTTCTCCACGCCAAAAAGCACAACAACTGCAGTTAAACCGATGTACAACAAAAACCACCCGAGCGGTTCACCGGTTTGCGCAATAAATCCCGTAAAATATGTATCAGCAGCAGACGCAGTGGCTTGTCCGGAGAGAAAAGCGCAAAGATACTTCATCACCCAACCACCGATTACAGAATAATACGGTAAAATAATCATCGGCACAAGTGCTGCAATATAGCCGATAAAGCTAAAGCGCTTGTCAAGCTTTTTAAATGCACCAATAGCACTAAGTCCGGTTTTACGACCAAGCGCAATTTCCGCTGTCATCAAAGCATAACCAAAGGACAATGCTAAAATGATATACACCAAAAGAAATATACCGCCGCCATACTTTGCTGCCAAATACGGAAAACGCCAAATGTTTCCGAGACCGACAGCCGAGCCTGCAGCAGCAAGTACAAAACCAAGCTTACCAGTAAAGCTGCTTCTTTTCTCTTCCATAATAACCTCCGATGTTATCGCGGATCTCTCCGCTTAAAATCCCAAATAATTATATATGATTCTACAAAAATTGTCAAGCTGAAACCTCATCCGTTTCTTTATTCAGTTGCGTCAGGATATAATCCGTATACAATGGGTATTTGCGGATGAGCATTTTCTTTGCAAAACTAACATCTGACATATCTGCCTTGGACATTTTCCTGATTTTAGTAAAACAGCTTACATACATAAATATGACAAACAAATAGAATACCACTATTGACAGCAACGTCCCCATCGTACAACAATGATTATAAATCCCATGTGCAAGCACAGGCATAATTAAACTGCATGCAGCGTTCTTCTTTGTCGAGAACACTCTGACGCCATCACGTGCAGACACATTCTCAAGCAATTGCTTTTCAAGCATTCCGGCTTTTTCAGTCATATGCCACAAACTGTAGTGATATCCCATCATTACTGCAAAAAACATATGTCCGGGCACAGATAAAAATGCACGCATTACAGCATTTGAAAAGCCGTATTCCAAAACGTAAAACACATTTTCGAGCGCAGCAAAGCCGAGAGAAACAAACACCGCATAAATCACACCGTCAAAAAGGCTGTTAAATTCAGTATTACGACGTGTAAACCATTTCAGAATTATCCATTTCAGTCCCTCTTCAACAAGTGCAACACCAATTAAATACTTTATAAAATTATATACACCGAAAGGCAGATTGAAGCAGGTTTCGTCAATTAAACCAATAACAATCCCCTCAATTTCCGCAGCCGGATAACAAGCGAATGCGCCAAAAGCAAACAACTTCAAAAGCAATCCTATTGGTTCTTTTTCAACACGGTCCTTTTTAAAAATGTAGACACATAATACAATCGCAGGCAAAAGTGCCGCTGCAACCAAAAGCCAAGTATTTATATCCATTTCAGTCCTCCAGACACATTATATTTCTATTGAAACAGCTTTAAAATTCAAACCAAGTCCTCGGCAAAAAGGAATGCATAACCATTTTTATTCATGATTTCACATGCTTTAAGCAGTTTTTTTCCATGGTCTTTCTGATAGCCGTAATAATCCGGATAAAAATACTGCTCGTGCCCACCAAACGTAGCAAACTCGCAAGACAACATTTTTTTATACTCATTCTCCATCTCGTCAAGCTTACTCAAATTCACAACAGCTCCATGTGTTAAAAGCTGTTTAAAATACACACCGATTTCTTCGTCATACACGACTTTTAAGTTCTCATTTGTATCCTCTAACTGTTGCACGGATAAATGATTGTACGAACAAATAGAGTTTGCAATTGCGCTGTTTAAACTGATTCTGGTGAAAATTTTCGTTTCCGGTTGACGGTTTTGCATAAGCCTTTCCGCATGGCCGTACGGAAGTATCGACGGATCACCGTCATATTCACGTGTGTCACCCCCGTACAGTTTATAATTTTTATACCATTGTCTGCTAAGGCCTTGCATCCCGCTTTACTGATCGGTCTCCAATGCGAGCATACTGCACGCGAAAAACTGTTCTCACCCGCAAAACGAACCACTTCATTTTTAATTGCCAGAAAATCTTTCACCATATCATCATACGTGATGTTCACCAACGGATAATCAGGAAACTCCTGCTTTGCATGATAGCCAAACTTCAACCAATCAGAATTCGCCTCAAACTCTGCTTTGTAAGTATCTGTCATTTCCGCAAGTGTAAATTCATCCACACCGTAAAAATAATCCGTACGGTAAAACACATTCATCTGAACTTTCATACCGTATTTATCGTGCGCTTCTTTAAATATTTTAAGATAAAAATGATCAAATATAGATTTCGGTCTCTGTCTCGTAAGATCGCGAAACAGCCATATCACATCGTCAAAATAAAAAAAAGTGTGTTTCATAATTTTGCCTCCAAATAAGTTGAAATCAATATTTAAATATTAACATATAAAAGAAAAAAAGACAACCTTCAGTGCGAAAATTGTCTTTTTGTGTATTATTTACCTAAATATGCTTTCTTTACTTCTTCATTTGCAAGAAGTTCTGCGCCGGTACCTTCAATTTTGATTTTTCCTGTCTCCAGTACATAGCCTCTATCCGCCGTTTTTAATGCCATATTTGCATTTTGCTCAATCAGCAGGATCGTAACGCCATTCTTATTAATTTCTTTGATAATCGAAAAAATATCGCGCACAATCAACGGTGCAAGTCCCAAAGACGGTTCATCCATCATCATAAGCTTCGGACGGCTCATCAGCGCTCTTGCAACAGCCAGCATCTGTTGCTCACCACCGGAAAGTGTTCCTGCCATTTGCCAACTACGCTCCTTGAGGCGTGGAAACAAATCGTATACCCATTTGATATCGTCATCCAAAGAATCCTTCCTCAAATATGCGCCGATGCGGATATTTTCAAGAACCGTAAGATCCGGAAAAACTCTTCTGCCTTCAGGAACAAGTGTAATACCCTTTTTTACAACCTGCTCTGCGGAACGCCCGGTGATATCTTCACCGCAAAACTCAATTGTGCCACTTTTGGGTGTAACGACACCGGCAACGGAACGAAGTATGGAACTCTTACCTGCACCATTCGCACCAACAAGTGTGATAATCGAACCTTGTTCAACCTCAAACGACACATCACGAACCGCGTTAATGCCACCGTATGTTATGTTAAGATTCTTAATTTTCGGCATCGTCAGCCACCCCCAAATACGCTTCAATTACACGAGGATTATTGCTGACTGATTCAGGTGTACCATCAGCAATATGCTTACCAAAGTCAATGACATAAATACGGTCAGAAATATCCATAACAAGATTCATATGATGCTCAATCAGCAAAATTGTAAGATTAAACTCTTTTCTGATACGGCGAATAAATGCCGTAAGCTCCTCTGTTTCCTGCGGATTCATACCTGCAGCCGGCTCATCAAGAAGAAGCAAAGTCGGATTCGTAGCAAGCGCTCTTGCAATTTCAAGATGTCTCTGCTTACCATACGGCAACGAAGTTGCAAGCTCATCCTTTACATCTTCAAGTCCAAGTAACTTTAAAAGCGTCATTGTATCTTCCCGCATCTGCTTTTCTTCCGCCGCATTTACACGGAAGGTTGCAGAAAACACATTGCTTGTTTTTCTTAAATGTTTCGCCACAAGAACATTTTCAAAAACCGTCATACTCTTGAAAAGGCGTATATTTTGAAAAGTTCTTGCCATACCGAGTTTCGTAATCTGATCCGGCGTTTTAATAAGTGTATTTTTATATACCCCATTATTCTCACCGGCATACAGCTTTTTCATCTTTCCCTTCGGAAAATTTTCAACAATCGTTTCGTTATTGAAACACACACGCCCGTTTGTCGGCTGGTACACACCGGTGATTACGTTGAAGGCTGTAGTCTTACCTGCACCGTTTGGTCCGATCAGCGCAACAATTTCTCCTTCATTAATCTCCATAGAAAGGTTATTTACGGCAACAACGCCACCAAATTGCATTGTAATATTTTCTAATCGAAGTACATTATTCGGCATTGTCACTCACCTTCCTTTTTGCTTTTATCTTTCGTTTCTTGAATAAATCCGGCAGCTCTTTCGTTCCCATAATACCTTTGCGGAAGAACAGTACAACAATCATAATAACGATTGAAAAGACAACCATTCTGAAGCCATCCTTGAGAAGCGGAACCTGAAAAGCACCGATTGTCATCGGCTCATCGAGAAATCTGAGCCACCATTCGGAACACGCAATATACAAAAATGAGCCTATGCACGAACCGGTAACCGAACCGATACCGCCGATAACAACAATAAGCAGAATTTCGTATGTAAGCACCGAGGTAAACGGTTTTGCCTGATAGGTTGTGGCGAACATAGCATAGAGCGCACCGCCAACTGCAGCAAAGAAAGCAGAAATGCAAAACGACAGAATCTTATGTTTTGCAAGGTTGATACCCATTGCCTCCGCTGCAATTTCATCGTCACGAATCGCTTTAAAGGAACGACCGTAAGTTGAATTAATCAAAAGCACGATTACCACAATACAAATCGTTACGATAATCGCAGGCACTACCGTCGAAAGATAAAGCGTTGTCTGTCCGTTCGCGCCGACAATATTAAATGAATTCAACGTAGGAAAGCCCTTAATCATATTTGCACCATTCGTGAGCTTTCCAAGTGTCAATTCGCCTCCGCCGGGAAGCTGGATAACTTCACATTGGAAAATTGTTCTGATAATTTCAGCAAAACCAAGTGTCGCAATCGCAAGATAGTCGCTCTTCAGGCGAAGCACCGGAAGACCGATCAAATACGCAAACAGCGCAGCTACGATACCGGAAATCACCAGGGCAACAAGAACACCGAGCACCAAGCTAACCGCGCCGCCCAAGCCTTCATTGCCTAAAAATGAACCAAAAAGCTCCTGCATCGAGAAGTTTACAATACTGCCCTCGTACTTATAAAAAATACCGTCTGCAGGCACCTTAAGTGATACCGGCGTTGTCAGAATCGCAAAGGTATATGCACCAAGGAGCATAAACCCTGCATGTCCCAACGAAAACAAACCGGTAAACCCGTTCAGCAGGTTCAAAGAAACCGCAATCAAAGAATATACAATGACCTTACGAAGCACCATAAACAGCTTTGATGTAGGCGTAAACAGTTTCGGAACATTCGGCAAAATCAAGTTCAGATTTTCCACTAACAGCAGAACACCCCAAAACGCAAGAATACATAGAATTGCAACGATGGTGCTTTTTACATTTTTCTTTTTATCAAGATTGTTCATTCTTCAAAGCACCCCCAATCAAACTTTATCTACTGTCTTTTCACCAAAGATACCTGTAGGTCTGAATATCAGAACAATGACAAGCACCGCAAAGGTAAATGCATCGGAAAACACGGAATACGGCGTCGCCTTAATGAGGTTTTCACATATACCGATGATAAACGCACCGATTACTGCACCCGGAATGGAGCCGATGCCTCCAAACACAGCAGCTACAAAGGCTTTCAGCCCCGGAAGCGCACCGGAAACAGCAACGATTTTCGGATAATTCGAAAAATACAGCACAGAGCCCACTGCCGCAAGCGCAGAACCGATTACAAACGTTACCGAAATAACATTGTTGATTTTAATCCCCATCAAACGGCTGGTTTCAAAATCCTTCGAAACCGCGCGCATTGCCATGCCAACCTTTGTATGATTGATAAGAAACGTAAGCAGCACAACAAGTAAAATCACTGTAGGCAGCGTGATGATGGTTGCAACCGTCTGTCTGGTTCCAAAAATTTCAACTGTTTTTGCAAGCAACGGAACTGTCGGATATGTCATCGGCTGTCCGCCTGTAAGATATGTAATGACATTCTGCAAAAGATAGCTTACACCGATTGCAGATATCATAACGCTCATGCGCGGCGCCTGGCGCAACGGCAAATAAGCCGCACGTTCAATACAAAAGCCAAGCAAAATTGTGACAACAATGACCATAGGTATAGCAACAGACAGTGGCAACAAAGCCGAAAACCAGATCAGCATCATGCCTGCTACCATAAATACATCACCGTGCGCAAAGTTGATAAGACGTAAAATACCGTAGACCATAGTATAACCGATTGCAATAAGCGCATATTGCCCGCCGACGGAAATACCCGTCAACAATGTTGTGATCATAGATTGCACCTATATTACCTCCCCTTTTAAACAAACAGCAAAAAAACTTTGCTGTCTCTGAAAGCACGGATTGCTCCGTGCCTTCAGAGACAACAAAGATAATTACATATACGCTTGGCAGGAAAATCCTGCCAAGCGTA
>JAZSGM010000179.1:0-4091 GCA_045532715.1 Clostridia bacterium | reverse complement strand
AAAGCTTGAAAACGTAGCGGTTGTACAGACCGGCTGCATCGGCCTTTGCCGTTTAGAGCCGATTGTTGAGGTATATCTTCCGGGTCAGGAAAAGGTAACCTACGGCAAGGTTACACCGGAACAGGTAGCAAAGATTGTATCTGATCACGTTGTAAACGGCAAGGTGGTTAAAGAGTATACAATCGGTGAGATTGATAAATAAGGGAGGATATACAGATGGATTTATACAGAAGCCATGTGCTCGTTTGCGGCGGTACAGGCTGTACTTCTTCCGGCTCGCAGAAAATCATCGATGAGCTTGAAAAGCAGCTTGCAGCAAACGGCATTGATAAAGAAGTAATGGTTGTAAAGACCGGTTGTTTCGGCCTTTGCGCACTCGGCCCGATTATGGTTGTTTATCCGGAAGGTGCTTTCTACAGCATGGTACAGCCGGAGGACGTTGAAGAAATCGTAAAAGAGCACCTCGTAAAGGGTAGAATTGTAAAGCGTCTTCTCTATTCTGAAACAGTTTCTGAAGACAGCAACGATATCAAATCCTTAAACGAAGTTAACTTCTACAAAAAGCAGATGCGTGTTGCACTGCGTAACTGCGGTGTTATCAATCCGGAAAAGATTGAAGAGTATATCGCATTTGACGGTTATAAGGCACTCGGTAAGGTATTAACCGAGATGAAGCCGGAAGACCTCATTAACCTTATGATTGACGCAGGTCTGCGCGGTCGTGGTGGTGCAGGCTTCCCGACAGGTCTTAAATGGAAGTTCGCTGCAGCATCCGTTTCTGATCAGAAGTATGTTTGCTGTAACGCCGACGAAGGCGACCCGGGCGCATTCATGGACAGAAGTATCCTTGAGGGTGACCCGCACTCTGTAATCGAAGCTATGGCAATTGCAGGTTATGCAATTGGTGCAAACCAGGGTTACGTTTACATTCGTGCCGAGTACCCGATCGCTGTACAGCGTCTGTCTATCGCTATTAAGCAGGCTCGTGAAATGGGTCTGTTGGGTAAGAATATTTTCGGTACAGACTTCAGCTTCGACTTGGATATTCGTCTGGGCGCAGGTGCATTCGTATGTGGTGAAGAAACTGCTCTTATGACTTCTATCGAAGGTAAGCGCGGTGAGCCGAGATGCCGTCCGCCGTTCCCGGCAGTAAAGGGTCTGTTCGGCAAGCCGACCGTATTAAATAACGTTGAAACCTATGCAAACATTCCGGTCATCATCAACAATGGCGTTGAATGGTTCAAGGGCATCGGTACAGAAAAGAGTAAGGGTACAAAGGTATTCGCACTCGGCGGTAAGATTCGCAACACCGGTCTTGTAGAAGTTCCGATGGGCACAACCCTTCGTGAAATCGTTGAAGAAATCGGTGGCGGTATCCCGAACGGTAAGAAGTTTAAGGCTGCACAGACAGGTGGTCCGTCCGGCGGCTGTATCCCTGCATCCTTAATTGATACGCAAATCGACTACGATTCCTTAATCAGCATCGGTTCCATGATGGGCTCCGGCGGTCTTATCGTAATGGATGAAGATACCTGTATGGTAGATATCGCGAAGTTCTTCTTAGAGTTCACAGTTGATGAATCCTGCGGTAAGTGTTCGCCGTGCCGTATCGGTACAAAGAGAATGCTTGAAATCCTCAACAAGATTACAAGCGGTAAGGGTACACTCGAGGACATCGACAGACTTGAAAAGCTTTGCTACAACATCAAAGAATCTGCACTTTGCGGTCTCGGTCAGACAGCACCGAACCCGATCCTCAGCACACTGCGTTACTTCAGAGATGAGTATGTTGCGCACGTTGTTGACAAGAAGTGCCCGGCAGGCGTATGTAAGGATCTTCTCATGTACAAGATTGATCCGGAGAAGTGCGTAGGCTGTAGCCTCTGTGCTGAGAACTGCCCGGTTGGTGCAATCACCGGTGAGATTAAGAAGCCGTTCGTTATCGATACAGATAAGTGCGTAAAGTGCGGTCTGTGCGAATCTAAGTGCCGCTTCAAAGCAATTTCGAAATAAGCCTGAAAGGAGAAAAGATAAAATGGAAATGGTTAATATTAAAATTAACGGTCTGGATGTCAGCGCTCCGAAAGGCTCTACAATTTTGGAGGCAGCAAGACTTGCAAATATCGATATCCCGACACTTTGCTACTTGAAAGATGTAAACCAAATCGGCGCATGCAGAATGTGCGTTGTTGAAATTAAAGGCGCAAGAAGCCTGCAGGCTGCTTGTGTATACCCGATTAACGAGGGTATGGAAGTGTTCACGAACTCCGCAAAGGTTCGTGAGGCAAGAAGAGTTACACTCGAGCTCATTCTTTCCAGTCATGAAAAGAAGTGCCTCACTTGTGTAAGAAACAGAAACTGTGAATTGCAGAACCTCGCAGAGGAGCTGAATGTAACAGAGTTGAACTATGAGACAGATGAGCCGATCGTTTATGATGTAGATGATCTTTCTGCATCCATTGTTCGTGATAACAACAAATGTATCCTTTGCCGTCGCTGCGTAGCTGTATGTAAGAACATTCAGACCGTTAGCGTAATTGACGCGAAGGAGCGTGGTATTAACACAAACATCGGTTGTGCATTCGATAAGTCCTTAGGCGAAGTTGCCTGCGTAAACTGCGGTCAGTGTATCGCAGCTTGCCCGGTTGGCGCGCTCTATGAAAAGGATGCCATCAAGCCGGTATGGGATGCAATCGCTGATGAAACAAAGCATGTTGTTGTACAGACAGCTCCGGCTGTTCGTGCAGCACTCGGTGAAGAGTTCGGTATGGAAATGGGCACACCTTGCACAGGTAAGATGGTAGCAGCGCTCCGCCGTCTCGGTTTTACAAAGGTATTTGATACAGATACCGCTGCTGACCTCACCATCATGGAAGAGGGCACAGAGGTTATCGACAGAATTAAGAACGGCGGTAAGCTGCCGGTTATCACATCCTGCAGCCCGGGTTGGGTTAAGTTCTGTGAGCATAACTTCCCGGATTTCCTGGACAATCTCTCCAGTGCTAAATCTCCGCACGAGATGTTCGGTGCCGTTATTAAGTCCTACTATGCAGAAAAAGAAGGCATTGATCCGGCAAACATCGTAACCGTATCTATCATGCCGTGCACAGCGAAGAAGTTCGAGGCACAGCGTGACGAGCTCGGTAACGACGGTTACCAGGATGTGGATTACGTTCTGACCACACGCGAGCTTGCTCGTATGATTAAGCAGGCAGGTCTTGATTTTGCAAACCTTCCGGATGAGCAGTTTGACAATCCGTTCGGTGAAGCAACAGGTGCCGGCGTAATCTTCGGCGCAACAGGCGGTGTTATGGAAGCTGCGCTCAGAACAGTTGCAGAAGTTCTGACTGGCAAGTCCCTGCCGGAAGATAACTATCACATCGTTCGCGGTACTGACGGTATCAAGCGCGCAGAGGTAGACATCGAAGGCATTAAGATTAAGGCTGCTGTAGCACATGGTCTCGGCAATGCAAGAAAGCTCTTAGATGCAGTTCGCGCAGGCGAAGAAAGCTATGACTTTATCGAAATCATGGCTTGCCCGGGCGGTTGCGTAACCGGTGGTGGTCAGCCGATCGTATCTGCAAAGGCACAGATGGATGTTGACGTTAAGGCAACAAGAGCAAAGGCACTTTACACGGAAGACAGCAATGCTGCAATCCGTAAGTCTCATGAAAATCCGGTAATCAAGAAGCTCTACGAAGAGTACTTCGAGAAGCCGGGCTCCCATAAGGCACATAAGTACCTGCACACACACTATACAAAGAGAGATTTGTATTAATCTTAATTTGACAAGAGTCGGAAACGGAAGTTTCCGACTCTTTTTGTTTGCAGTGTTGAATAGTAAAGCAGATTGTGGTATACTTAATCTGAAAGAAATTCAATTTATTATTGACAATAAAGGTGTATTTTTAGAGTGAATAAATAGTTTTTAATCCTGACTTGATACAAACTATGTTGAGGTGTCGAATGTTGTTGAAAATTTGTAAGGTGGTTTTTTATGGATTTTAATTTATATGTTGGTAGAATCAAAAAGAAAAGTGTAAAGTTCTTATTGCTTGTGAACAGAACCAGTAAAAACGGACAATAGAAAA
>JAZSGM010000072.1:0-5181 GCA_045532715.1 Clostridia bacterium | reverse complement strand
ACGGATACCGCCTTCATAAAGAAGCTTATTTTCAACAAGCTCTTCGCCGCGCTTGTCCATAAAATGAATATTCACGCCACCGTTTAAGAATGCCTGTTCACGCAATCTTTGCAACAGCGTATCATATTCATATTCAACAGTTTCAAAAACAGTATCATCGGCTTTAAATGTAACCTTTGTACCGCTTTTTCCCTCCGGTGCTTTTCCAATCACCTTTACCGGGCCACAGCTCTTACCGCGTTCATATCTCTGATAATAAATTTCACCATCATGTATAACTTCAACTTCCAAATACTCGGAAAGTGCAT
Organism: Clostridia bacterium; assembly: GCA_045532715.1. Classification (GTDB taxonomy): domain Bacteria; phylum Bacillota; class Clostridia; order UBA1381; family UMGS1253; genus RGIG2041. Next base: position 4,873 of record JAZSGM010000072.1, on the reverse strand, counting down.
TTACAACAGAAGAACCTACACCATGTAAACCGCCGGATACCTTATATCCGCCACCGCCGAATTTACCGCCGGCATGCAAAATTGTAAATACAACCTCTAAAGTAGAAATACCCATTTTAGGGTGAATGCCGACCGGAATACCGCGGCCGTCATCCGTTACGCTGACAATATTATCCGGCAAAATTTCTACTATAATATTTTTACAGTAGCCTGCCAGCGCCTCGTCAATCGCATTATCCACGATTTCATATACCAAGTGATGCAAACCGCGCACTGAAGTAGAGCCGATATACATACCCGGTCTCTTTCTTACAGCTTCAAGGCCTTCCAAGACTTGAATATTACTCTCGTCATATCCGGAATTTACTTTCGTTTCTTCCATTTTTTACCTTTCCTTTCTTATAGCCAACATCTTTCTAATGCACGCTTATTTAATGTCTGTGCAGAAATAGGCGACACATAAACTCTATAATCTTCTTTTATTCCGCATAGAACATAGCTTTTCGGTAAATCACCAATGCTTACATCAACAATTCTTCCATTTTTTTGTGCAATCTCTAAAAACTTTTGTGTTCTTTTAGACACACTGGTCGTTTCCAAATCCAGAATTGCTATAATATCTTTCTTTGAAACCATGATATCAGAACCTAAATGTAAATACATTTCATGCCTCCGGATGAACTGTTCCGGATTTCACATAAAAATAACGTGCATCCGTCTGTGTTTCATCCCTGTCCGTACAGGTTATAATTACCTGTTTATTTTGAATTTTACCTGCAAAATAGTCACGTCTGTTTTTATCCAGCTCACTCATAATATCATCAAGTAAAATTACAGGATATGTTTTTTTTACGCTGTATATTGCTTCGGTTTGCGCAAGCTTTAAGCATAAAACAACACTTCTGTGTTGTCCCTGAGAACCGTATATTTTTAAATCACGCCCATCTATGGTAAATAAAATATCATCCCTGTGCGTTCCAATATTAGATATTTTAGTTTCCAAATCCCGACGACGATTTTTTAAAAGTAACTGCAGCATATTTTCTTTAATTATATCATAGCTTTCAAAATGATCGGTTATATTTGAAGCATAACTTAAATTTAAAACTTCATTTGAAAGTTCAGCATAAATCTTTTTTACAAACGGTTTTAAAAAATTGATAAAATCAATACGATACAGCGTTATTTTTGCACCTAAATCCGCCAAAGATTCATCCCATACATCCAAAGTCTGTGCCTCTGCACTATCTGCATTTAATCTTTTCAAAAGATTGTTTCTTTGTTTTAAAACCTTCAAATAATCATTTAAAACAGAAACATAATTTGGTTTTAACTGACTGATTGCCATATCCATAAAACGCCGCCGCTCACCCGGACCGCCTTTGATGATATTCAAATCCTCCGGCGAAAACATAACAGCATTAATATAATTTGCAATCTGACTGATTTTACCAATAGAAACGCCATTGAAGGAAACAAGCTTCTTCTTTCCGCTTTGCATTATCATTTTCCCTTCAAAATCACGCACATCATCCGTAAAATCTACTTCTATAACCGCTGATGAAGCACCATCATGTATCATTTCTCCATCATCAGCTCTACGATGCGATCTTCCGCTGCAAAAAACAAAAACAGATTCAAGTAAATTTGTTTTTCCCTGTGCATTATTTCCGTAAATTATGTTTGTTTTCGGACTGAATTCAAGCTCAGCACTTTCATAATTTCTGAAATTTTTAATTTTCAGCTTCTTTATATACATAATTATTCAACCGTAATTAAAACATCTGCATCTTCAAATTCAACCAAAACCTTATCTCCCGGTCTTATTTTTTTACCGCGCATTGTACATTTTTCACCGTCATAATAAACCATTTCAGATAAAATAATATCCTTTGCATCTGCACCGGTTTCAGCTACACCGCTAAATTTCAAAAGCTGATCGAGCTTTATATATTCAGTTGTAATTTTTACAGATAATTTTTCCATAATAATCCCTTATTTCAACATCGGCAATACAAGATACATAAACGAATTGCCTTCCACCGGTTCAATTACACAAGGACTGCCTGCGGTAATAAAGCGCATAACAACTTCATCACAGTCGCAATTTTTAAGTGAATCCAATAAAAATTTAAGATTAAACTTAATTTCAAACGGTGTACAATCACAATCCACCGCAATTGTATCATTAATTTTGCCCGAAGCTGAGCTACAGCTGATTTCAATTTCACCTGTTCTGATGTTGAGTGTAAGCGGGCTTTTTACTGATTCATTTGAAATAATGAGTGAAGCACGATCCACCGCATTTTCCAGATCTGCAACACTGCACTTAACCGTAAATGCAAAATCCTGCGGAATTGCATTTTTATAATTTATATATTCACCGTCACGCAATCTGGAGCGCACAATAAAATCATCAAATTCAAACAATACATTTTTGTCCGAAAAATACATTCTTAAATATGTATCGTCATCTTTAAGAATTTTCAAAAGCTCGCCAAGTGTACGAACCGGAATAATTGCATGAAAATTCTTATTTGTTTCATCAATGATTTCATTACGGATTGCAACGCGGAATCTGTCAGAACCAACAACAGAAAGCTTATTGTTTTCCACTTCAAAATATGCACCCGTCAAAACCGGTCTGGTTGAGGTTTGAGGAATAACATAAATGGTTTGTTTAATAATACTTCTAAGCACATTACTCTTAATATTGAAAGAAAAATCTCGATTAATATCTTCAATACGCGGAAATTCCTGCGGATCAATACCCGAAATATCGAAATTAACCTTACCGCATTTTATTTTTGTAAGGAATTTATCATCCGATTCAATTTGAACAGGCGCATCCGGTAATTTACGTACAATATCACCAAACATTCTGGAATTAAGTACAATAGTGCCTTCCTCCAGAATTTGAGCAGGGCATTCATAACGAATACCGATTTCAAGGTCATTACCTGTAAGAATAATTTTACTTTCGCTGCATTCAATTAATATACCTTCCAAAACAGGAAGTGTAGATTTTTGAGAAACAGCTTTTTGTACGGTATTAATCGCGTCTGCCAGATTATTTTTGTCACAGATAAATTTCATTCTTTAATCAAATCCTTTTTTTAAATTTAATGTACGCCAGCAACGTTAAAATAAATAAAAATAAAATAATTTTAGTAGTTGTTGTAGTAGTGAATGTGAAAAACATGTATAACTTCATAAAACCTTAAATTCAAGGCAATTTGAAGCCAATTAAAATTGTGTAAAAACTGTGTATAAGTATAAAATGTTATCCATAAAATTCATAATACATAAGTTTTACATATAAAGTTTTCCACATTTCCATATTTTATTATGGATAACTTTTAATGCAAAATTGATTTTAATTGTTTTGTAAGCATATCAATTGCATAGTTTAATTCTGCATCTTCTTCCATTTTTTTAGTAATTATATCTACTGCATGCATAACAGTTGTATAATGACGGTCATATTCTTTTCCGATAGTTTCAAAGCTCATATCCGTTAATTTTCTGCAAAGATACATTGCTACCTGTCTCGCATCGGCAATATTTTGTGTTTTTCTTTTTCCTTTAATATCTGAAACGGGGATATCATAAAATTTAGATACTGCATCGTTTACAGAAGTTGCGGTTATACGAACAACCGGTATTAAAGAATCAAGAGCATCTTTTGCAAGCTGCAGATCGATAGAACGACCGGTAACCTTTGCAAAGGAGAACACACGCATCAGTGCGCCTTCTAATTCACGAATATTCGATTTACTGCAATCTGCAATATAACAATAGACTTCATAAGGAATTTCTACGTTTTCAACCGATGCTTTTTTTTGCAAAATTGCAATACGTGTTTCATAATCCGGTGGTTTTATGTCTGCTAAAATACCGCCGCTGAATCTTGTTTGCAGTCTTTCTTCAATATTAATTTCACGCGGAGGACGGTCACTGGTCAATACAATTTGTTTATTTGCATCATAAAGCTCGTTAAAGGTATGAAAAAATTCTTCCTGCGCCATTTCCTTACCTTCCAAAAATTGAATATCGTCCAATAAAAGCATATCTACATTTCTGTATTTTTCACGAAATTGAGCTGTCGTACGCTTCGAAATTGCGGCAATCAGCTCTGTCGTAAATTTTTCGGAAGAAATATAAACAATACTCAATTCTTTGCCGTACATTTTTTTTGCAAATTCACCGGCATAGTTACCGATTGCCTGCATTAAATGTGTCTTACCGAGACCACTGCCGCCATAAATCAACAGCGGATTGTAAACACTGCCCGGTCCCTCACTTACACCGACGGACACCGCATGCGCATAGTGATTGGAATTACCGACAACAAAAGAATCAAAAGTATATTTCGGATTCAGATTATTCAGCTTCGGTATATTTGCATTTTCATGTATTGGTTGATTTCTTGCAGTAAATTCAACATCAACCAATTTACCGGTCAGATAATGGATTGCAGAAATTATGTTTGCATGGTATGGCTTGATCATTCGAATCATCAATTCGTTTGTCATACTTAAAACAATTTTTGAATCATCGATTGAAATTGGTTTTATGTCCATAAACCAGGTTGTAAAAGCTGTAGGTAGAACATCCGGCTTTATTACTTCTAAAGCAGATTTCCAAATTTTTTCAACTTCCATTTTAAAAACTCCTAAACTGTAATCAATCTGTTGTATCAACAAATTATAAAAAAGTTATCCATATATGTGGATAATTTTATTAAAATCCATTTATATTCGGCATTTTCAATAAAATATAACTGTGGAAATAAATGTGTGTAAAATGAAAATTAATTACCGAACTAAAACAGTTAAAACTATATATTGTGGTTTACATAAAGTGTTTTTAT
>JAZSGM010000209.1:0-8428 GCA_045532715.1 Clostridia bacterium | reverse complement strand
GATTGACCCGAAGGGCGATTGCAAGCTGGTCATTGACGATGATGAAATCGTTAAGGTGCATATTCACACCAATCATCCGGGCTTTGTTATTGAAGAAGCATTAAAGCTCGGTAGTTTGAGCAAGATTAAGATTGACAATATGCGTCTGCAGCATTCCACCATTCTGGAAGGGGAGCAGGCAGAAGCAGCTGCACCGGTTGAAGAGAAGCCGGAAGAAAGTCCGCATAAGCCGTATGGCTTTGTTGCCGTAACTGCAGGTGCAGGCCTCGCGGATATTTTCCGCGATTACGGCGCAGATGAAATCATCGAAGGCGGGCAGACGATGAACCCGAGCACCAACGATATTTTAACGGCTGTAGAAAAAATCAACGCAGATTGTATTTACGTGTTGCCGAACAATAAAAACATTATTCTGGCAGCAGAGCAGGCTGCAGAGCTGAGTGAAACCAAGGTGGTTGTGCTCCCGACAAAGACGGTGCCGCAGGGATATGCCGCAATGATGGCATTTTTGCCGCATCTCGATGTTGAAACCAATACGGCTGCAATGAAGGAAGCCATCGGTACGGTGAAGACGGCACAGGTTACTTATGCTGTTCGTGATACAAGTGTGTCCGGCAAGGAAATTTCTGAGGGTGACATTATCGGTATTTGCGAAGGCGAGATTACCACGGTCGGTGAAAAACCGGCGAAGGTGTGCCGTGAGCTGATTAAAGGTATGGTGGACGAGGAGTCGAGTGTGATTTCCGTGTTCTACGGCAGCGATGTTACGGATGAGGATGCGCAGCATCTGGCAGAGAAGCTGGAGGAAAAGTATCCGGATTTGGATGTTATGCTGCAGAGCGGTAAACAGCCGCTGTACTATTATATCATTTCCGTGGAGTGATAAATATGCTTTCAAAGCCACTGACTGCACTCAAGGGTGTAGGTGAGAGAAAAGCGAAAGAATTTTCGCTACTTGGTGTGAACACAGTGTATGATTTACTGACTTATCTTCCTCGTGATTATGAGGATAGAAGAACAGTAAGGAAAATAATTGAGACTGAGGAAGGAGAAACGGTGTGCGTAATTGCCACCGTTTTTTCGCCTGTAACTGAAACAAGAGGATATTCGGGTATATTGAAAACTGTGGCAGAGTTAGTTGATCAAACGGGTAAGATTATGGCTGTTTGGTTTAATGCAAAGTGGGTAAAATTTAATTTGCGCCCAGGAAAATGGTATATGTTTTATGGGAAGATTAAACGCTATGGTAGTATTAAGCAAATTGATAATCCTTTGATTGAAGAGTTTGGAAAACTGAAGTCGTTGAGCATGATTGTGCCTATATACCCTTTGAAACCGAACTTTTCACAAAATAAAGTGCGTTCAATGATGATAAAAGCTATGGAGTACATAGACCAAATGCCGGAAACGCTTCCGGAGGCGGTGCGCCGCAGATTTGAGGTTTGCGATAAAAATTTTGCCTATCACAACATTCATTTTCCGCAGAGCTTTCACGATTACGAAATCGCGCGGAAGCGTCTGGTTTTTGAGGAACTGTTTTTGCTGCAGATGTCGCTGTACGGCATAAAGAAACAAGCGCGCAAGGAAACGGCGTTTGTGTTCGACGGACGCAAGGCGGCAACGGAGTTTATCGGGAATCTGCCGTTTACACTTACCGGTGCGCAGCAGCGGACGGTGGATGAGCTTCTGGCGGATTTTCGGAGCGGCGCACCTGCTAATCGCTTGGTACAGGGCGATGTCGGCTCCGGCAAAACCGTAGTTGCGGCAGCTGCAATGGCTGCGGCGGCAGCGAACGGCTATTGCAGCGCTATGATGGCACCGACGGAAATTCTGGCATCGCAGCACTATGAAACATTGACAAAATTTTTCGGAGATAAGCTACACATCTGTTTGCTTGTCGGCTCCTTGACACCGGCGGCGAAACAGAAGCTGCAGACACAAATTGCAGCAGGCGCGTATGATATTGTTGTCGGCACGCATGCGCTGATTCAAAACAAGGTGGAAATTCCGAAGCTGGCGCTTGTCATTACGGATGAGCAGCACCGCTTCGGCGTAATGCAGCGCGACGCGATAGAAGCGAAGGGCAACCGCCCACACACTGTTGTTATGAGCGCAACACCGATTCCGCGCACGCTGGCATTGATTTTGTACGGCGATCTGGACATCTCCGTGATTGACGAGCTGCCGCCGGGCAGAAAGAAGATTGAAACCTATTGCATAGAGGAGGACAAGCGCGCCCGTATGTATGGCTTTGTGCGTAAGCAGGTCGATGCCGGACATCAGGTCTATATTGTCTGTCCTTTGGTAGAGGAATCGGACAGCACGGCGATGGATATGTCTGCACTGCAGAATGTGACGGCATATGCAGATAATCTGCAGACGAAGGTGTTTCCGGAATATACGGTGGCATTTTTGCACGGGCGTATGAAAGCGGCGCAGAAGGATGAAATTATGGCGCGCTTTAAAGCCGGTGAGGTGCAGGTGTTGATTTCCACAACGGTGATTGAGGTCGGTGTGGATGTGCCGAATGCCAATTTAATGATTGTAGAAAATGCGGAGCGGTTTGGTTTGAGTCAGCTGCACCAGCTACGCGGACGTGTCGGCCGCGGCGCGGCACAGAGCTACTGTGTTTTAATGAATCAGGGTACGGGCGAGATTGCAAAAAAACGAATGCAGGTGATGTGTGCATCCAATGATGGCTTCTTTATCTCGCAGGAGGATTTGAAGCTGCGCGGTCCGGGTGACTTTTTCGGTGTGCGTCAGCACGGTCTTCCGAGTATGAAGATTGCCAATCTGTTTACGGATGCGCAAATTCTGAAGCTTGCACAGGCTGCTGCGCAGGCGGTTATTGATACGGATCCGGATTTGAAGCTTGCCGAAAATGCAGTTTTGAAAACGCAAATCCGGCGCCTTTCCGAGCGTATTTTTCTGTAAATAAAAATTAGTCGAATAGCCATTTATTACACCTTATAAAAACTTCTGAATTGCACAAATTATGAGTGTAAACCAGATGAGGAGGTGAAAATAAAATGGCAAGAAGCAAGAAGAACTTAGTTCCGGAAGGTCGCGCAGCACTTGACAGATTCAAAATGGAGGCTGCTTCCGAAGTAGGCGTTAATTTGAAGGAAGGCTACAACGGTGACCTGACAAGCAAGCAGGCAGGCAGCGTAGGTGGTCAGATGGTAAAAAAGATGATCAGCTCCTACGAGCAGAACATGAAGTAAGTTTGTTTTAACAAGCTTCGCGAATTGGGCATGTGTCAGCATTGACAGATGCCCAATTTTATTATAAAGGGTGTTTTTATGTTGAAAAAAATTATGGAATCGAAGCCCGGGAAGCTGTATGCTGCGCTTTCGGATATTATAAAGAAATATGAAATCATGCAAACGGCATCCGGAATTGCATACTATTTTACGCTGGCGATTTTTCCGTTCCTGATGTTTTTGGCGGCGTTGGTCGGCATATTGCAGTTTCCGGAGGACGCACTTAAAAATCTGATTGAGCCGCTGTTTGCAAAAAAGGTTACGCAGACGGTGCTTTCGTATTATGCGTATCTGAAAAGTGTTACAAGCATTTCATCGCTGTTGTTCGGTTTCGGATTTTCACTCTACTCGGCTTCGCGGGCAGTCAATGCACTGATTTACGGCATAAACAAGGTTTATCATACACAAAAAATCCGGCCATATGCGATAAGCCTTTTGTATTCGGTGCTGTTTACCGTTGGGATCGGCGGCGTTTTGCTGATGACGATGCTTGTAATCAGTGCGGCAGGTGATTTGTTTTCCGTGCTTGGACTTATGAATGCGGACGCGTTACCAATGTCTGGCAATGCCGGGCTTGTTTATCTGCTTGCGGCTTTTGCCGCCTGCGTGATCCTTACGGTGCTCTACTGCCTGGCGCCGGTCGGTGGTGTCCGCTTGCGTTATGCATTGCCGGGTGCGCTGCTGTGTCTTGCCGGACTGCATATTATCAGTATGGGTGTGAGTATATATGTACGTATTTCTACGCGTTTTTCAGTGCTTTACGGTTCAATCGGCGCAGTGATACTTTTGCTTTTGTGGTTGTATTTCTTTGGCGTATGTGTGCTAGCCGGCGCACTGCTGAATCGGTATATTGAAATGAAAAATGCATGGTTTTAATGCGGTGTGTTGAGAGTAGCAGAGGTTGTTTTTATGGTACAATTAAGAAAAAATTTTGAAAGGATAAAAAATTATGTATCAAAAAAACAATTGGGAAACCACATTATCACTGGACAAAAAACGTAAAAAGGATTATACTGAAAGTAGCCAAGTGCGAATGCAGCTAAGTGCCTTTGACGATGATGCAGATGCGGATTCTGCAATCGATTATCTTTACGCACCAAGCAACCAAAGCCAAACGCAGAGTTTTCTTAAAAACAACGGCTTTCCGACTGCGCAGGACAGAGCAACGAATCAACGACTGTACGGTGTATCCGAGGAGCAAAACCGCACACGCGGTTTGCTGCGACGCACCGCTGCGGATATATTGAAGCCCGATCCGGGGATGGTGGATATACGAGTGGGTATGAATTAATCAATGGATCCAATTGGAATGTTGGAGGTTTTGCACTGCAAGGCAATATTTCTTCTATAGGTAACGGAAAGTATATGGTCACCATGAATTATACCCTCAATGACATTATTGACCCCAATAAAAAGTATAGAATGGATAGGTATTATAGTACAGCTGCAGACTTTTTCGGAGTAACCGGAAAAGACTATATTCTGAGAATTTCTGGCTCAGCAACTTTTGTATATTCAAATCACGGAGGGTTATTAGAATATGTATAACTGCAAAAAGAAAATCAGATTCGCGTTGACGATTGTTTGTTTAGTTTTAGTCCTGTGCATCGTCGTACCGTTTCTTGCGTCGAACATGTATGTCCATAGCCTGTTCACAAGCGCAAAACCCGTGGAAAGCTATGATGGCAGTTTTGCGTTTTTGCACCTGCTAACCTCTAAAGAGCATGTTCGTACTGTAAATATTTACAATGCGAGCCATGCGTTCAGTAAACAGAGAATACGAACTTTCAATCACAGCTACAACAAGTATGATATGAAAGAAATTATGTGGGGTAGTCAAAGTAATGACTTGTTTTTCTGGACAGATGAGGGGGTATATGCCTACAAATATGACGAAAAGACGAAACAATGGGTGGGCCCTTTGTATTTTTACATTACCGGAACAGAGGAGTTGCGTTTGCAGGGAATTGATGATGTATATTATTTTGAGCCGATGGGCAAGATGGTCGGGAGTGATTTTCTACCGATACCGGCTGAATTTTGCCAAATACCAAGGCAAACGGTTCCTGCGCGCCTTGTAAATGAAATTGAAAGGGTTTTGAGCAAATATAAGGAAGGTGCTTTTGAGTGAAACGCTTGATTTGTTACTGTTTAATTCTATGCTTCGTTTTCATGGGCTTGCCGTCTTGTGCGCCGCAAGCGCCGACGGCGGATGTGCACGCAGTTAAGCTTGGTGACACGGAAAAGCAAGTGATAGAAAAAGCCGGTTATCCGGATGAGTATGTTGGACGAATGCAGGATATATATTTGTATTATCTGAACAACAGCCCGGTACAATATAAGGTTTTATGGTTTCAAGACGGAATGGTTTCAATTATTGCTACAGCAGAAAATGGTAGTTTTGCCGAATGGAATGTTGCCGAGACGTATCAATTCGAATCGCTTGCAAATCCAAAACAGCTTTCTTTTTGGAAAGATGGTATGGAAAGATATGATATAATAGCGAAATTGGGTTTTGGATACGAAGAGCACTATTCAGGTTTCGGGGTTATAACAGCTGTTTATAAGTATAGTCTTCCGAACGGGGGCAATTTACAGGCAATACTTTCGGTCGGTTCATTAAGCAAGGTTGTTTGGATAGATACCGAAGGCAGCGAAACAATTCTGTGGCAGAAAGGAACTGTAAAAAAAGACGGTTCGTATATTTAAGATGAGGTGCAGTCCTTAATTTTTGGGATATACAAAACTGCAAACCCAGTCGTATCAACGTTTTCCAAAGAATTATGGATATGGACAGCGGCGCAACTGAACGGAATAAACTGAATTTAAATCAAAGACAGAACTGCCGGTGGCAGTTCTGTCTTTCTCATTTATTCATATCGTACAAAAGCTTTAAACCTTTGAGGGTTAAGTTCGGGTCTAAAATTTCGATGACATCCGTTGCCTCTTTAATCAGCGATGCAACGCCGCCGGTTGCGATGACCTGCGCCGGCCCGATTTCGGATTTCATGCGGTTTACGATGCTTTCAATCTGTCCGGCGTAGCCATAGATAATACCGGACTGCATCGAGGTGACGGTATTGGTTCCGATAACCTTTTCCGGACGAATCAGCTCGATTTTCGGAAGCTTTGCCGTTTTTTCGATTAAAGCATCGAGCGCGATTTTGATACCGGGGCAGATGACGCCGCCGAGATAGTCGCCGTTTGCTTTGAGTGCACAGAAGGTGGTTGCCGTACCAAAATCAATGATGATGCTGTCGCCCGGGTAGAGGTTATGTACCGCAACTGCATTGACAATGCGGTCTGCGCCGACCTCGCCGGGGTTGTCGATTTTAATATTTAAGCCGGTTTCTACATTTTTGCTGATGACAATCGGCGTGTGTCTTAAATAACGCTTGATAGCGCGCTCGAGCGAGAACATAATCTGCGGCACAACGGAGGAAACCACCACCGCTTCAATGTCACGGATTTGCAGACCGCTGTGCGATAGAAGCTGGGAAAAGAATATACCGGTTTCATCGGAGCTGCGCTGAAAGTCCGTGCTCATTCGCCAGCTGCGAATCAGGGAATTGTCCGAAAATGCGCCAACAACAATGTTTGTATTACCAACGTCAATTACAATAATCATTTGCTTCACCTCAGGCTTATAATATCTGTACGTATTTCGCCGTTCTCAATTTCAATCACGGCGTAGGTCGGCCAGATGCCGCCCGCGCTGCCGGGATTGAGGAGATGTACGCCGTTTTCCGTGCGGTCGCAGGACTGATGCGTGTGTCCGAATACAGCTATGGCTGCACCGCGCGCTGCCGCTGCATCGGCAATATCTTCATAGGTATACTTGACCTTGTAGCGGTGGCCGTGGGTTAAAAACAGCTTTACACCGTCAAACTCCAGGACCTGCTCCGTCGGAAGGACCGCATGAAAATCATTATTGCCGCTTACGCCGTAAATCTTCAGGTCGGGAAAGGTCTGCTGCAGCCTGGTTACATCTGCCATAACATCACCTGCGTGCAAAACCGCATCCGTACAGTGACGCATATTTTCCAGCAGACGAATACAGCCTTCCGTGCGTCCGTGCGTGTCCGAAAAAATCAAAATACGCATAGTCTGTGCTCCTCGTAAATTTGATACAGTTATTCTAACACAAATATGGCTGTGATACAACAAAAAAATGATTTCTTTTCTGTTACGTACGGGGAAAAAGTTGACATTAAATGGGGTGTGGTGTATAATTATAATGCGTTTTTATGTTGAAATTCGGAGGTAGCATAAGTTATGAATTCCATTCCAGAGATGTTTGGCAGCATGGTGTTTAATACAAAGGTAATGCGTGAAAGATTGCCGGAGGAAACCTATGCCGAGCTGCAAAAGACAATCAAAGACGGCGAGCCGCTTTCCGGCGATGTGGCAAATGTGGTCGCAAATGCGATGAAGGATTGGGCAGTAGAGAAAGGTGCGACGCATTATACGCACTGGTTCCAGCCGATGACGGGTGTCACCGCAGAAAAGCACGACAGCTTTATTGAGCCGGCAGAGGACGACAGCGTGATTATGGAGTTTAGCGGCAAAGCCCTGATTAAGGGGGAGTCGGACGCGTCTTCATTTCCGTCGCGCGGTATCCGTGCTACCTTTGAGGCGCGCGGTTATACGGTGTGGGATCCGACCTCTTATGCTTTTATAAAAGATGGGACGCTCTACATTCCGACGGCGTTTTGCTCCTACAGTGGTGAGGTGCTGGATAAAAAGACGCCGCTCTTGCGTTCGGTGGAGCTGATCAACAAGCAGGCAATGCGTATTTTAAAGCTGCTCGGTGATACACAGTCGCATCGTGTGATTACGACAGTGGGTGCAGAGCAGGAATATTTTTTGGTCGACAAAAAATACTACGATAAAAGAAAAGATTTGATTTTTGCGGGCAGAACACTTTTCGGCACACCGGCACCGAAGGGGCAGGAGCTGGAAGATCATTACTACGGCAATATCAAGCCGCGCGTATCTGCCTATATGAAGGAGCTGGATGAGGAGCTCTGGAAGCTCGGCGTTCTGGCGAAAACGAAGCACAATGAGGCTGCACCGGCGCAGCATGAAATGGCGCCGATTTATACAACGGCAAACATCGCAACGGACCACAATCAGCTGACGATGGAGGTTATGAAAAAGCTGGC
>JAZSGM010000123.1:0-15242 GCA_045532715.1 Clostridia bacterium | reverse complement strand
AGCAATATCTTTGATGCAAAGCATCAGATTGGTCTTTCGGGCAGAACGGTCAAGCCGAAGTTTATTTTGTGCCTCGGCATTTCCGGTGCAGTGCAGTTTGCCGCAGGTATGAAGTCGTCCGATTGCATTGTGGCAATCAACCAGGACGCTTCCGCGCCGATTTTTGACGTGGCGCACTATGTGATTGTGGGCGATGTAAACGAAATCGTACCGCAGCTGATTGAAAAGATAAAGGGGGCGAAGGCAGATGTACAATAAAGTAACAGCGGAAGATATAAAAGTGCTTGAAAGCATTGTCGGTGCGGCAAATGTCTTTGCAGGCGATGCCATTAACCCCGACTATGCGCACGACGAGCTCGGCGGCATTGAAAAGCTGCCGGAGGTGCTTGTGCGCGTACATACGACTGAAGAGGTTTCTGCGATCATGCGCCACGCATACGAAAAAACCATTCCCGTCACGGTGCGCGGCAGCGGTACCGGTCTTGTCGGTGCGGCGGTGCCGATTCACGGCGGTATTTTGCTTGAAACCACACAGATGAATAAGATTTTGGAGCTCGACCGTGATACACTGACCGTCACGGTGCAGCCGGGCGTGCTTTTGATGGAGCTGGCGGCGTTTGCCGAGGAAAACGATTTCCTCTATCCGCCGGATCCGGGCGAAAAAAGTGCGACCATCGGTGGAAATATCTCGACCAATGCCGGCGGTATGCGCGCCGTAAAATACGGCGTTACGCGCGACTATGTACGTGCCTTAACCGTTGTTTTGCCGAACGGCGAAATCCTCAATTTGGGTGGCAAGGTTGCCAAAAACAGCTCGGGCTACAGCTTAAAGGACCTTGTCATCGGCTCGGAGGGTACGCTTGCCATCATTACCGAAGCGGTCTTAAAGCTTGTCCCGCTGCCAAAGGTTTCCATGAGCCTTTTGGTGCCGTTCCCGGATATGAAAAGTGCCATCGAAGCCGTGCCGGTGATTTCGCGCTCGAAGGTTACGCCGACCGCGATTGAGTATATGTCCCGTGACACCATTCTCTTCTCGGAAAGCTACCTCGGTAAAAAATTCCCGGACACAAAAAATGATGCCTACATTCTCTTAACCTTCGACGGCTCGACCGACGAACAGGTAGAGTCCGATCTGAAGCAAATCGCAGACCTCTGCCTCGAAATCGGTGCCCTTGATGTCTACATTGTCGACACCGAGGAGCGCAAAAAGTCCGTCTGGTCGGCGCGCGGCGCGTTCTTAGAAGCGATTAAAGCCTCCACCACCGAAATGGACGAATGTGACGTCGTTGTCCCGGTCAACAAAGTGGATGCATTTATCAAATTCACCCACGCCCTCGCCGATGAAATGGGTGTGCGTATTCCGTCCTTCGGTCACGCCGGTGACGGCAACCTGCACATCTACATCTGCCGCGATGCCCTCGATGACAAGGCTTGGCAAACCGTCCTTGAACAGTGCTTTAACCGTATGTACACCGAAGCCGAAAAAATGGGCGGCCTCGTTTCCGGCGAGCACGGCATCGGCTACGTAAAACAGGAATTCCTGCGCCGTCAGTACGGCGAAACCCATATTGGTCTTATGCAGGGGATTAAAAAGGTATTTGACCCGAAGAATATCCTCAATCCTGGCAAAGTCTGCTTCTAAAAAGGGCTAATTTGGCGCAATACTTTGTTAAAAAGGCTGACACAGTACACCATGTACGTGTCAGCCTTTTTTGACAAAGAATCACTTACAGTGTCATAACCTGCAACCGCTTCGGAAGAATTTCTATGCTTGTTGCGGCAACCGCTTCTGTCAGCTCACCGTCTATATTGACCGGCTGTGCGGGCGTTGTTGAAAAACGGAGCTTTTTGCAGCGATATACCGTAACATATTTTGTAGCCTCTCTGAGGCGACCGTTGAAGAACTGAAGCAGCAGGCGCGGAATTGCGCTGTAGGGAAGCTCCTTGATGAGAACTAAGTCGATAGAACCGTCGTCACAGCTTGCGTCTAAACAAATCGGCAGACCGCCGCCGTAGTATTTTCCGTTGGCAGCTGCAAGAAGGAATGCAGACAGCTCCATCGTGTCACCACCGTCAATTTGCAGGCGGAGCTGTGTAAAACGCAGCTTGATTAATGCACGCAAAAGTGCAATGGTGTAGCTCAGCTTACCCTTGTACACTTTGCGGATTTTTTCTTCGTGCAAAAGCACATCTACGTCAAAGCCGGTACCGGCAACATTTAAGCAGCGTTTTCCGTTTACACTTAAGATATCATAAAGCGAAACGCGTCCGTCCAATGCAGAAAGGACTGCCTTTTCGGTGTCGGCGGTAAGACCGGCGCCTTTGATAAAGTCGTTACCTGTGCCTGCCGGCACAAAGGCGATCGGCACGGACAAATCCATACCGTTTAAAATTTCGCTGAAGGTACCGTCGCCGCCGATGGCGAGGATGCGGCGGCAGCGCATATCTGCGCAAGCCTGCTTTGCAAGCACGCTGCCGTGCCCTGCATATTCGGTAACCAGCGTTTGAAATTCTGCACCGCGTGCAGATAAAATCTCTTCTGCCTTCTTAAGGCAAGCGGCCCCCTTGCCGCTGCCGGAAAGACGGTTTGCAATCACATAAATCATAAATTATCCCCCATAAAGTTATCAGAAACAGTATATCATACTGTCACAGAATGTCAAGATTTAAGAAAAAAAGTCAATGAGGCGCGGGTTGAAAAATTTTAAGTTTTTTTATAAGCGGACTTTTCTTTTCTTCTGCCGTATGGTAAAATAAGACAAGGAAAAGAGGGAATGGACTATGGAGAAGAAAAAATCGACCTTTCGTACATTTATGCAGTTTTTGCCGTACTATAAGCCGTACATCGGTACGGTGTGCATCGACCTTTTGTGCGCCGCGCTGACCACACTTTGCGAGCTTGTGTTTCCGATGCTGGTACGCTACATCACCAACACCGCGCAGTACAATCCGGAGGCGCTTATGCTGTCCTCGGTGCTCAAGCTGGGCGGACTGTATTTGTTTTTGCGTCTGGTGGACACGGCGGCGAATTACTATATGGCATACGTCGGTCACGTGATGGGTACAAAGCTTGAAACGGATATGCGCCGCGATTTGTTTGCGCATCTGCAGACGCTTTCGTATAACTTTTTTGACAATACGAAGGTCGGACAGCTGATGACGCGCGTAACAACGGACCTTTTTGATATTACCGAGTTTTCGCACCATTTCCCGGAGGAAATGTTTATTGCGGCAATCAAGATGATCGGTGCATTTATCATTTTGGGCGGCATCAATTTTCAGCTGACGCTTTTATTGTTTTTGGTATTGCCGGTAATGCTCATTTCCGTTGCGCTGTTCCGCAAGAATATGAAGGCGGCCTTTAAAGAGCAGCGCGTGCAGGTCGGTGAGCTCAACGCCGATATTGAAGACAGCCTTTTGGGCATCCGCGTGGTCAAAAGCTTTGCCAATGAGGAAGTGGAGCAGAAAAAGTTTAACGCGGGCAACAAAAAGTTTTATGAGGCGAAGAAAAAGGCATATGTTTATATGGCGCGATTCCAGGGTGCAAACCGCTTCTTTGACGGTGTGATGTATGTGGCAGGCATTGTGCTCGGCTCCGTCTTTATGATTCGCGGGCACATCAATCCGGCGGATCTGATTGCGTATATTTTATATATTCAGACGCTGATTGCCTCTATTCGCAAAATCGTGGAATTTACGGAGCAGTTCCAGCGCGGCATCACCGGTATTGAACGTTTTACGGAGATTATGAACGAGGTGCCGGACATCCGGGATTGCGAAAATCCGATTGCGCTTTCGGATGTGCGCGGTGAGATTGAATTTCAGAATGTATGCTTTAAATACAATGACAGCACGGAAAACGTGTTGGAAAACATCAACCTGCACGCAAAGCCGGGTGAAAATATTGCGCTGGTCGGTCCCTCGGGCGGCGGCAAAACAACGCTTTGCAACTTAATCGGACACTTTTACGAAATCCAGTCCGGACAGATTTTGCTCGACGGTACGGATATCCGCGAAATTTCGTTAAAGAGCCTTCGTGACCATATCGGCGTTGTGGCGCAGGATGTGTATATGTTCTGCGGTACGGTCAAGGACAACATCTGCTACGGTAAAATGGATGCAACCGAGGAGGAAATTATTGAGGCGGCAAAGCTTGCCGGTGCGCACGAATTTATTATGGGGCTGACGGACGGCTATGACACCTATATCGGTGAGCGCGGCATCAAGCTTTCGGGCGGACAGAAGCAGCGCCTTGCCATTGCACGTGTGTTTTTGAAAAATCCGCCGATTCTGATTCTGGATGAGGCGACGAGTGCGCTCGATAACGAAAGCGAGCTGATTGTACAGCAGTCGCTCGAAAAGCTTGCCAAGGGCAGAACAACCTTTACGGTGGCGCACCGCTTAACCACCATTCGCAATGCGGACAAAATTGTTGTTTTAACCGATGAGGGCATTGTGGAGGAAGGCAGTCATACGGAATTGATGGACAAGGGCGGTCTGTATGCAAGCCTTTACAGCATGTATACCAAAATCAAATAAGACATCCTATAAAATCCGTACTTTTTACAGGTACGGATTTTTTAAGACACAGATGCGATGGTATGATATTATAAAATCAGAGATTTATTTTTCGGGAGGCGAAAAGGATGAAAAAAATGCTATGCCTGTTTTTGTGCGTGTGCATTCTGTTGCCCTGCTTTGGCGCGGTTTGCTTTGCGGCAGAAGAAATGTACACCTTCTTTTCCGCAGATTTTGAAAACGAGAAAATCGGTGCTGTGCCGGCAACGGGCGGTGAATTAAACCAATGGAATTCGAAGGCGGCAAGTGCCGAATCGTACGCCAAGGTTGTCGAGGGCAACGGCGGCAAGGTTTTAGAGTTCGGACGCGCGGTGGGCACCACGGACGCAGGCGGTCCGCGCTATGAAAAGAAGCTGCCGACGGACGGCAAAAAGGTCGAGGTTTCTTTTGTGGTAAAGACAAACGGCAACAGCTTTGGTCTGTATTTAAAGGACAGCGATACCAACAAAAAAATCCTGGATATGACCGACACGGTATCGGGCGATACGCCGGTCGAGTTTGACAAAGACGCATTTACGCCGGTTGTGCTGGCTTTGGATTTTAACGCCAAGACGTATTCCATTTCCGTAAGCGGCAAAACGACCGTGGACAATAAGGCGATGGATGCAGGTCTTGATTTGAATGAGATGGTGCTGCGCATCGGTACAACGCTGCAGCCGGGGCAGACGGTGCAGCTGGATAATGTGGTGATGCGTGTAAACGATCAGTCGCTTTCGAGCGAAGCGATTGAGGCTGCGGCGGATAAAAAGGCAGAAGAAATGCGCAGCAGCGCATCTGCGGCAATTACAAAGCAGAGAAAAACGCCGGAGAGCTTTTATACCCTTTTTGCGTATGATTTTGAAAAGGACACCGTCGGCAAGGGCATATCCGTCGGCACGCAGTTGGGCAAGTGGCATGCAAAGGCATCGAGCGACATTGCAACCCTGACTGTGCAAAAAGACGGCGAAAATCAGGTAGCGGAGTTTGGCAGACCGGCAGACCAGGCAGGCAAGGGCTATCCGCGCCTTGAGCAGAAATACAGTTTTACAAACAAGCATATTGTGACCGTGGAATACGATGTGCGCACCAACGGCCAGCAGGCATCCTTGGAGCTGCACGATACGAACAAATCGTCGAAGCTCTTTACGCTCACGAATGCATATTCGTTAGACAGCAGCGTAAAAATTGATGCGGCAAACTATGTACACGTCTATGTGATGCTCGACTTTACGAAGATGCAATACGATGTCACCGTCGGGGATAAAAAGGTGACAAGCGGCGCGCAGATCCGTTCGGATTTGGATTTTAGCGCACCGATCGGGCTTCGCTTTAACAACGGTATTGAGCCGGGGTATTACATTCGCTTGGACAACGTGTTTATCGGCATCAATGACGAGGAAATGGCGAGCGGTAACAACAAAAGCATCCGCGATTTGTCCACCACGGGTGAGGGTGCAAGGGTGCGCGCACAGCTGAAAAACAGCCATCCGCGTATTCACATCAGCGACTTTGATGCCTTCAAGGCAGATATTGCCGCGGACCCGTTAAAAACCGAATGGGCAGACAGCGTAATCGCGACGGCAGATGCAATGCTGAAGCGCGGGCACTATGTATACAACGTGCAGGAGGGCGGCGTCGGCGATAACATTTTGGAAACGAGCCGCTATGTGATGCATATGTCGTATGTGCTTTCGTTTGCCTATAAAATGACGGGCAATGCGGCATATAAGGACAGACTCTACGCCGAATTTGTCAACGTCGGCAAGTTCCCGGGCTGGAGCATCGAAGAATTTCTGGCAACGGCGGAAATGTGCCACGCGTTTGCCTTGGCGTATGACTGGCTCTACGATGACTGGACAGATGCCGAGCGCAAAAATATTTTAGAGATTATGACAAAGCAGGGCCTTGACTATGCCGTAGAAAACTACAACGGCAGTCCGACCGGCGGCACCAACTGGGTGCAGGCAACGCACAACTGGAATCTGGTGTGCAACGGCTCGATGTTTATTTCCGCCATCGCCATTGCGGATGAAGCACCGCAGTATGCAGACTTCTTCTTTGAAAAAGCGGCAGCGTCGATTCAAAGGGGGCTGTCTCCGTACGCGCCGATGGGCGCATACCCGGAGGGTGCAGGCTACTGGGCATACGGCACAAACTACTTAACCTACACGATGTCGGCGTTTGAATCCGCGTTTGCAGGCGGTGTGCCGGCGCACCTGATATTCTACAATGCCCCGGGCATTGCGGATACCTGTGATTTCTTAGTTTATACAAACGCATACACCGGTCGTTTTAACTACGGCGATGCAAGCGCGGCAATGGGCGGCTCGGCAATTCTGTACTGGTTTGCAGATAAATTCGACAAACCGCAGTACGCCTGGTATATGCTGCAAAGAGAAGCAACTGCCACTTATGAGCCGGTGGACGGCACATGGGGCAATGTGCTGAAGCTGCTTTGGTACAACCCTGCAAAGCAGGCAGGGGATGTGCGCTTTAGCTTAGATAAGGCATACAAGAGCGAGGAGGGCTTCAACGGTGCATTTCTGCGCTCGTCCTGGACGGATGATAACGGCGTATACATTGGTCTGCAGGGCGGTTACAACCGCGATAACCATATGTTCTTGTCGCAGGGCAACTTCCTTTTGGAAGCCAACGGCGAGCGCTGGAGCACAATGCGCGGCAGCGGCAACTACGGCTGGAGCGGGTATTTTTCCAGAGGGACAAACACTTCACAGCGCTGGACGTATTACAAGTGCCGTGCGGAAGGACAGAACACGCTGGTTTTAAACTCCGGCATGGATGCAGACCAGGAGGTAGACTCTGTAGCAAAGCTTGAAAGATTCGAGCAGGCGGACAACGAAGCCTATGCCATTATCAATATGACCGACGGCTACAAGCGCTTCGGCGCGGTAAGTGTCAAGCGCGGTGTGCGTTTGTTTGACAACAGAAGCCGCGTGCTTTTAAGCGACGAAATCCGTATGGCAAGCCCGCTTTCGAGTGGCTACTGGTTTATGCATACGGACGCGCAGGTGCAGTTCTTGGAGGATAAAAAAGCCGTAATGCTTTCGCAAAACGGCAAAAAGCTCTATGCAAGAATCATCGAAGGTCCGGAAAATGCGGTGTTTAGCGTTATGGCAGCTGAGCCGCTGCCGACGAGCCCGAATCCGGCATCGCAGGCATCCGTAAAGTACGGACAAAAGCTTGTCATCGACCTTGCGGGGCATAAGGACATTGATTTAACGATTGAATTTATTCCGCTCTACGCAAATAATGCCGTGCCGGAAAGAGATGTGGCAAATACCAAGCTTTCCACCTGGAAAATTGAAGACAATTCCGCATCGGTGAACACACTTGCTGACAATGCAGTCGCATTGTTTGTCGACAGTCCGAAGGCGTTTGACCGCAGTTGTGTCACCTATGTAGATACAAACAACACAGAGGTTAAGCCGATTGTGCAAAACGGCAGAACGCTCATTCCGGTGCGCTTTGTGGCGGAAAAGTTCGGCGCAAGAGTCGGCTGGGACGATGCTACGCAAACTGTTACCGTCAACGGCAGCGGCAAGCTTGTCAAGCTCGTGATCGGCAGCAATATTATGACGGTAAACGGCGTTGAAACCGTGTTGGATGTGCCGGCACAGACCATCAACGACCGTACGCTCATCCCACTGCGCGCACTTGTAGAAGCGCTCGGCAAGACTGTATATTGGGATGACAGAGGCTTAATCGTGATTACGGAAAAGCCGGCAAGCTTTGCGCCGGAAACCGTGACAAATTTAGTGGAGCTTCTGGGCAATACCATTTCGGTGAACGGTAGTGAGGTAGCGCTCGAATTTGGCAAAAAGCATTATGAGGTATATGTATCGGCGGCTGCAAGCGGTATGCCGACGATTGAAGCGACAAGCGCTTATACAAATGCGATTCAGGCATTTGAAAACGGTGTGACCATCGGCGATAGCGTGTATACCTTCCGTTTTGTATCCGACCCGACCACCTACGCATCCGGCGATTTGGCAATCGGCAGCGTAAAAGCGACAGTTGCCGGTGAAACGATGGAAGGCTTAGACGAAATCAAGTACCTTGTGCCGGTCGCAATCACGGCGGCAGCACCGGGCAATACCGCGCCGGAAAACGCACTCGATAACGATATCAAAACGCAGTGGACACTCGCCGGTGAGCAGTGGCTCTGCTATGACTTCGGCGAAGTCAAGAATATGACGCATTTCTCCGTTGCCGTGATGAAGGGCTCAGAGCGCGTGTACAGCTTTAAGCTTCAGACCTCAAATGACGGCGTAAACTGGACGGATGTGTACACGGACGGCAAAACCGTGATGCGTGACGATCTGCCGTCGCTGTATGCCTTTGCAGCGCCGGTCAGCGCAAGATATGTGCGTTATGTCGGCACGGGCAATACCGCAAACAACTGGAACAGTATAAACGAGCTGCGCTTCTATGAAAATGCGGACAAGGCAAACCTGGATGCGCGCTACTGGGAAACAGTGTTTAACGGCGTTGCAACCTACACCTACGCGGCAGGCGAGGCAAAGCAGATTTCTGTTTCTGCGCTGAATAATGCCGGTGATGCTATCGCAGAGGGGTATGCGGTTGCATACAGCACGAGTGATGAAAATGTTGCGCGCATTTCGGCAGACGGTGTACTCACGACAGTGGGGAAAGGTAAGGCCGAAATTACAGCAACTGTTACGTATTACGGCGTGGAAAGAACGGCGAAAATCAAGGTGAATGTACAATAATACTAAGGGGCGGAAAACTCTTTTCCGTCCCTTGACTTTTGCCTGTTATGATGCTATCATAGGGATGATATTATATAATACGAGGTGCTTTTTTATGAATGAAACATTGTCGATCTGGTCGTCTTATTATAAGGAGCTTTCGCCGGAGGATGCGATTTTAGAGTTTTTGAAATGTGGCATTACCTGTACGGAGCTTTCTGACGAGCATGGCGCGGCGCTGCTTGAGCGCGGCGATGCAAAAACCGTTGGCGCGCAGTTTGGTGCATTTGCGCGTGAGCATGGTTTTTCGATTCCGCAGGGGCATCTTTGGCTGAAAGTCCGCTTGTGTGAAGAAGGTGCGGTTGAAAAACTGAAGACGTGGATTGATTTGTTTGAAGCTATCGGTATTAAGCGCGGTGTTTTGCATCCGGACTGGTTTGCAAAAGGGGAATCGCGCCGTGAAATGTTGGATGAAAACATCAAAGCGCTTTTAAAGCTGAAGGCGTATATAGAAGGCAAGGACTTTATGATTTGCCTGGAAAACATGCCGGGAATTTCGGACTCTATCGAGGATTTGATGTATATGCTCGATGTGCTCGACAGCCCTCAATTCGGTATTTGCCTCGATACGGGGCATTTGAATATTGCAGAGGACAAAGACCAGCGCAGATTTATCCTGACGGCAGGCAGCCGCTTAAAGGCACTCCATGTGCATAATAACGACGGTACGGCAGACCAGCACGTTATGCCGTACGGCCGTGGGGATATTGATTTTGATGCAGTTGTACAGGCACTGCGCGAGGTGGATTACGACGGCATATTCAATTATGAAATCCCGTGGGAATGCATTCGCTGTCCGCTTGTGCTTCGCAATGAAAAGCTGAAGTTTATTAAAAAAGCGCATGCTTATATGATGCACCATGAATAAGAATTATGATGCATATAAGAGTGGATATCTGTATCAGATTTTAAGTTAAAAGGAAAACCGCAATCTCGGTGAGATTGCGGTTTTGTGCTTTATATTCAGAAATTCAATTTTAAAACACCTGCGTGTCCGCCGGGGATATAAATGCCCGCATCTGTCCAAAGGGCTTTGGAAGGGGATGCGTTGATGGACAGTTTTGCTAACAGTACCGGGTTTTCGATATCCGAAATATCGAGCGCGGAAACGATTCCGTTGGCCCTGTCGCAGGCAATCATTTTGTCGCCGTGCAGGGTCAGTAAGCCGCGGAACTTATCGCTTGCCGTATAGCTTATTTTGGATTCTAACAGACAAGGAGATTCGTCTGTCGTGGAGAGCAGGCTGTACCCGCCCGTGCTTGTGTAAAAAATATTTGTGCCGTCGGTTTCGATACCGTGGCTTCCGCAATAACCGCATACGCCGATTTTTCTTTTGTATTCCGTGAGATGAAACGCCGTATCGCCGTTTTCGGGATTTGTCGTCAGCATGCCCTCGTGGTGGCAAAATGCAATCATTGTGCCGTCTGCAAGCTTGCCGGATGCGAAATTGTTACCATACAGAACGCCGACCGGTACCTTGTATGCATATAATTCGCGCACTTGCGCCGGATTACGCACGTCATACATTTTCAGCGTGTGTGTCGTAATCGCACACATCAGGTAACTTCCGCTCTCGCTGAGTGCGAGTTGGTTGATGTTCATTGCGTCGGCAAAACCGCCGATTTTTTCATAGTTCTGCTTTGTGAGGCGGAAAATTTCCACGCCTGCCGCATCTTCGGCGACATAAAGCACGTCGCCATAGAGTGCCACGTCGCGTGCGCCGGACTTGGTTGGGATGACGTAGCAAAGCGACAAGGTTTCTTTGTCTAAAACATGTACGCCGCCTTCAACGCAGGCGAGTGCAAGAAGCTGAGTTCCTTCCGAAATTGCAAATACCGGATAGTCAGTGCGGTAGACTGTTTCTAAAGCTGCGCCTTCGCCGGTGCACGACAGTGCTTGCGGTATGTAGGAAAACGTTACGTCTGCTGCGTTTGGTGCTTGCGGTGCAAGGTCTAAGCCGCGCACAACGTATAAGTCGCCGTATGCTGTTGCAACGTAAAGGTCGCCGTTTAAAACGGTTGCGCCGGTTACGGCGTCACCTTCCTGCACGCGGACGCGGAATTTTTGCTCGAGCGTGGTCGCGTCCATGCCGTAAACACCCAAAATCGAGTCGTTTACAACCAGCGTATCGCCATACAAACTGGGTTCCCACATATCTACAAACAAGCAGTGCGCTTTTTCAAAACGCACGCCACCGCATTTGACCGGCGCGGCGGGGTTGGTTATATCAAAACATTCCAAACCGTTGCCACAGCCGAATGCTGGATCTTCTTTGTTTACTACGTTTACGATGCCGCGTGCATGCTGGCCTGTTGCCGCATACAAAATGTTGTCGCGCACGCATACGCCGTCACCGCGACCCTGGAGCGGAATTTTGTTTAGGACTTGCGGCTTCGTCGGATCGGCAATATCCACAACCACGACTTCCATGCTGCCCCAAACGCCGCAGTACAGAATGTTTTCATGTACCGTTGCTGATTGCACTTCGCCTACGCGGATGATGGAAACTTGTTTCGGGTGCGTCAGGTCAGAAATGTCTATAATTTCTACGCCGAACTGACGGCAGGAGATGAAGGCAAGATTGCCGCACAATGCAAGCCCGGTTGCGAATTCGACACTTTGATAGTGGCAAATCAGCTTCGGTTCGCATGCGCTGATGTCAAAGATCCACAAGCCGTCTTCGCGCGCGGTTACAAAAGCCGTATCGCCGAGGATTTCAAGCTGGCGTGTACTGCCGATGCCGTCGTAGAAAGCGACGAGCTCCTGCTCTGCGGACACTACGCACAAACGTCCGTTGTGGACGTCGTTTTTCTTTTGAATGGCATAGACGTAGCCGTTGTGCGCTTTTGCGTCCATGCAAGGGCCGATGCCTGCGCCGTCTTCTAATAAATACTCTTTGATTTTCGAATCCATATCGTACCTCCTGCGCCATGATGAAAAGGCGCGTTGACTCCTTAAACGTAGATTTATTTTATCATATTATTGCGCTTGTTGCAAGTGGTGGACGCTTATCGAACAATAAAAAGCCTTGCAACCGTTTGGCTGCAAGGCTTTTGCGTTTTTACAGATTATAATACTTATCAAATTCTGCCGGGTGCGGAATGGCAGCAAGCTGGCGGCACTCCTCGCGCTTGGTGGCGATGAAGTTTTTGAGAAGCTCCTGTGGGAACACGCCGCCTGCGGTGAGGTAGTCGTGGTCGGCTTCGAGGGCATCAAGTGCCTGCTCAAGCGAGGTCGGCAGGTGCTTTAACTCTGCTTTTTCCTCGTCACTTAAGTGGAAGAGATTCATATCGACAACACAAGGGGATGGTTTTGTTGTGTCATCATGTGAGATAGTACAGCAGAACCGTCCCCTTGTGTTTCTTGTTGCGCCCTTGCAGATAAAAATCAACCAGTGGTTGAATTTTTGCGAAAATAAACTATGCAGTCATTGCTTTTCGACTATGAAACGATTATACTGATTTCATAAGATAAAGGAGGTGTGCATTTGTTTCAGATGAATCAATTGAGCAATAATTTGCGCGAGGCCAGACGGCGGCTGGGAATTTCTCAACAGACACTGGCAGAAAGACTGTTTGTTTCTGCACAATCGATATCTAAATGGGAACGGGGAGAGGCTGTTCCGGGGCTGGAGCATCTGTGTGTTTTGGCGGAAGTACTGCATAGTTCCATAGATGACCTTTTGGGTATCCGACATTGTGAGGAAGCGGCGCTGATCGCAGTGGATGGCGGTGGTACAAAAACAGAATTTGTACTTATTTCTCTGTCCGGGAAACTCATCAAACGGTTGGTTTTACCGGGCTCTAACCCAAACACCTGCGGCATAAAGGGAACCTGCGATGTCCTGCAGCGTGGGATTGACACCCTTTTGCAGGAGAGAAACCGGGTTTTGGCGATATATGTTGGCGCTGCGGGGTTTTATTCCGGTGGCAATGGCGCGTTGGTGGAAGAAGAACTGCGTAAGAGCTATCCCGGTATACCTTTGCAATGCCAGTCAGATATTTGCAATATTCTGGCTTGTGCGACGGATCCGGATAATGCAATTGCGGTGATCTGTGGTACCGGTTCTGTGGTCTATGCTACCTATAAGGGAAGGCTGTTGCGCTGCGGTGGCGGCGGCTGGCGTCTGGAGACGCAGGGTAGCGGCTATGATTTGGGTCGTATGGCAATTTTAGCCGCACTGGAACATCGTGACGGTACAGGGCCTGAAACCCTGCTGACCGATGCTGTAGAGCAAAAGCTGGGCGGAAATGTATGGGACAAGATCCAAACAATTTATTCGGAGGACACAGCTTGGATAGCGGCTTTTGCCCCCTTGGTCATTCGGGCATGGCAGACCGGTGATGCTGTGGCTACAGCCATCGTGGAGGAAAATTGCAAACGCATGGCGCAGCTTGTACATGCTGCGGCAGCAAAATCCCCGGAGGCAAAGCAGGTGATCCTGGGCGGTAGTCTGCTGACAAAAAGTCCGGAGTTCCGGCAATTATTTGAAACACTTCTGGATAAGAAGCTGCAGCCTTCTGTGATGGAGTGCCCCCAGGTTTGGGGAGGCTGTTTGCGTTGCGCAGCTCTGGCAAAGCAGCCTGCGCCGAATTTAAATCTGTTTATGGAACGATATAGATTGGAGGAGAGCGTATGATTAGAACAGAACAAAGAAATGTAAATACTATGAATCTGGATAAAATGTCTGCGCTGGAGATCGCAAAGACTATGAATCAAGAAAATGCAGCCAGTGTGGCAGCGTTAGAGCCCGTGCTACCTCAGGTGGCTCAGGCCATTGACATTATTGCAGATGCCTTTGGTAAAGGCGGTCGGATGTTTTACATTGGCGCCGGTACCTCCGGACGACTGGCTGTGCAGGACGCAGCAGAATGTCCGCCCACATTTGGCGTTTCCCAAGAACAGGTAATGGGTATTTGCGCCGGTGGTATGAAAGCTCTGGTAAATGCCAGTGAGAACATTGAGGACGATCCCGAGGGCGGCGTGATAGAACTCAAAGACCGTAACCTTCGAGCCTGCGATGTGGTGGTTGGTATCTCTGCCTCCGGTGGCGCCGCTTATGTGTGTAACGCCTTGGCGTATGCCAAAAGCTTGGGCTGTGCCACCGTGGGTATCACTTCCAACCCCGGAAGCAAGCTGGACCAGATGTCGGATATTGCCATCAGCCCCGATACCGGAGCGGAAGTTTTGACCGGTTCTACCCGATTAAAGGCGGGCAATGCCCAGAAAATGATCCTCAATATGCTCTCCACCGGTGCTATGGTCCGCAGTGGCTATGTGTATGAAAATCTTATGATTAATTTAAAACCCTCTAACATCAAACTGCGTGGGCGTGTCATACGCATCGTTCGCGAGATTACTGGCTATGACGAAAGCCGGGCTGTGGAACTGCTGGAGCAGGGAAATTGGGTTATTCGGGATGCTCTGCGAATCTGGAAGGAGTGCCAATAATGAAAAAGATTCGCGAACGCATGGCTACATGGTGAATACACTGGCCGGATTCGGATACCTAAAGATTGCAGTTATGTACTACTGCGGTTTGAATAAAGAAAACACGGAGTAGCATTAAGCTTTAGGCGCTTTCTCTGTAGAGAAAAATTCTGCATACCAAACTGGGGCAAATGGATGAAACCAAAATATACAAAACCGCCGTTGGGTTTTCCAACGGCGGTTTTCGTGAAGTAAAAGACGAGATGGTTGTCAAGAGAAAACAACCCCTCAGTCATTTTACAGATTATAATACTTATCAAATTCTGCCGGGTGCGGAATGGCAGCAAGCTGACGGCACTCCTCGCGCTTGGTGGCGATGAAGTTTTTAAGCAGTTCTTCCGGGAACACGCCGCCTGCGGTGAGGTAGTCGTGGTCTGCTTCGAGTGCATCGAGTGCCTGCTCAAG
>JAZSGM010000052.1:0-2083 GCA_045532715.1 Clostridia bacterium | reverse complement strand
TACGATTTGCCGGCGCAGGTATAGCTGCCGCTGCCGGCGGTGACGACAAAAATCTGATGATACGGCATTCCGACCGGGCGAAGAACCTCGTCCTGTCCCGGATAATTGCCTACGCTGACGAGGTAAATCGGCAGGCGTTTGTCCTTTTCATTTGACAGCGTGTAATACATATCTTTGACCATAGCAATATTCTCCCATTTTTTGCAATATCATCCAATTGACAAAGCGACGCAGTAATGCTACATTTATTATACAAGACATGGGAAGAAATGTCAAATCAGAACCTCGAAGGGAGTTTTGTTTTTCATGTGCAATATTCATCCATTATTCAAACAATTTCCGCATATGCTGCACGGCGGTGACTACAATCCCGATCAGTGGAAGGCAACACCGGAAATTTGGGACGAGGATATGCGCCTTGCCAAGCTGTCGGGCTGCAACTGCTTTTCCGTGGGCATTTTTTCTTGGGCAGAAATCGAGCCGGAGGAGGGCGTGTTCAACTTTGAATTCTTAGATACGATTATAGATAAGATTTACAAAAACGGCGGCAGAGTCTTTCTCGCAACGCCGAGCGGTGCGCGCCCCAGATGGCTGGCGCAAAAGTACCCGGAGGTACTGCGCGTAAACGATATGGGTATACGCAACGTGTACGGGAGTCGCCAGAATCATTGCTATACTTCGCCGATTTACCGCGAGAAGGTGCGTATCATCAATGAAAAGCTCTCCGAGCGCTACGGCAAGCATCCGGCTGTTCTGATGTGGCATCTGTCAAACGAGTACAGAGGCGAGTGCCATTGTCCGCTTTGTCAGGCGGCATTCCGCGATTGGCTCAAAGCGCGCTACAACGGTGATTTGGATGCGCTCAATCACGCCTACTGGACAGCCTTCTGGAGCCATCAGTATACGGATTGGAGCCAGGTGGAGCCGCCGTCTGCGCGCGGTGACTTTAATACTGTGCCCGGTCTTGTATTAGATTGGAAACGCTTTGTAACCGAACAGACGACAGACTTTATCCGCGCCGAAGCGGCGGCGGTAAGAAAACATTCCGATTTGCCGGTGACAACAAATCTGATGACCACCTTTGACAAAATCGATTATGCAGTTGTCAAGGATGCGCTCGATATCATTTCCTGGGATGCATATCCGTACTGGCACAGCCCGGAGGGCAATGCCATAGCAGCATCGCGTACGGCGTTTAACCACGATTGGTTTCGCGCAATGAAGCCGGGCAAGCCGTACATTTTGATGGAATCGACCCCGCAGGCGGCAAACTGGCAGGAAATCAGCAAATTAAAGCGACCGGGTATGCACAAGCTTTCGTGTATGCAGGCCATTGCACACGGCAGCGACAGCGCGATGTATTTTCAGTGGCGCAAAGGGCGCGGCGGACTTGAAAAATTCCACGGTGCGGTGGTTGACCACGTGGGACACGAGCACACACGCGGCTTTAAGGAAGTTGCCGAAACGGGTGCATTGCTTTCTAAGCTCGACAGCGTGGTCGGCACGGGTGTAGATGCGCAGGTTGCACTTGTTTATGATATTGAAAACCGCTGGGCGCTGGATACCTTAAGCGGCATGGTGACCGGCAGAAAGGGGTATACCGACGAATGTCAGATGCATTATCATGCGCTGTGGAAGCAGGGCATCAATGTTGATGTAATTGATATGCATGCAGACTATTCGAAGTACAAAATGGTCATTGCACCGATGCTGTATATGGCGCCGCAGAGCGTGGTTGATGCAATTGAACGCTACGTGGCAAACGGCGGTATTTTCATCGGTACATACACGACGGGTACGGTGAATGAAACGGATTTGTGTTACCTCGGCGGCAGACCGGCAGGCGTGCTTAAAGATGTATTCGGCTTGTGGGCAGAGGAATTGGATGTGCTCTACCCCGAGGACAAAAACGAAATCGACTTATCCGGCAAGCGGTATCCGCTCGTGACCTACTTTGATGTGGCGCATCCGTCTTCGGCAGAGGTGCTTGCTACTGTGACAGACGATTACTATGCGGGCAATGGCGCAATTTTCAAAAACAAGTACGGCGAAGGCAGCGCCTATTATATCGCTTTCCGCTCGA
>JAZSGM010000007.1:0-9856 GCA_045532715.1 Clostridia bacterium | reverse complement strand
GCAGCCGTTGAATTTGAAGTTATTGAAGGCGCTAAGGGTCCGCAGGCTGCAAACGTTGTAAAGCTCTAATGTTTGCATAAGCGGGTATCTATATACCGGCAAAATTTTTAATTCAAAAAAAGAAAACACGCTACGTGATGTAGCGTGTTTTTTTGTTTGCAGATTGAAACCGCATTGTAGGGCAATGATTCATCATTGCCGCAAATTTGTGCACACAATTTTATAAAGGCTTCTCCTTGAGGAGAAGCTGTCACGCAGTGACTGATGAGGTGTCCATTATCACAAAATCATATTTTCTTTCAACACCTCATCCACCGCAAGCGGTCCCCCTTCCCCTCAAGGGGGAGGCTGGATACAATCCCTATCCCGCTTCGTGCGTAGGGGCAATTCACGAATCGCCCGCAACACAAAAAGGGACGAAAATCGTCCCTTTTCACACTCAAATATCCAATTCAACCACCGGTGCAAGGATGCGCATGGTAATGAATCCATCCCACCACATCACCTTTACCGTTTCACAATCGTTTGCAATGCTGACCGGCACCTGTGCCGCTGCCGTGTAAATCTTCATACCAAGATTTTTACCGTTTTCACCGTAGCGTGCTACGATAAGAAGACCACGGTCTGCAGAAGTCAGATTTGCTGTGAATGTAATGTTGTCTGCCTTGGTGAAGTCGGTGATGGTAATGGCTTTCTTCGGATGTAATATTGCATTCTTTAAACTATCATTATACCGATCAATAACAATGCTGTTCCACT
Source organism: Clostridia bacterium (assembly GCA_045532715.1). Taxonomy (GTDB): domain Bacteria; phylum Bacillota; class Clostridia; order UBA1381; family UMGS1253; genus RGIG2041. The sequence goes on along the minus strand of JAZSGM010000007.1, from coordinate 9,097 downwards.
CTTCCTGTGTACCTTTGTAATACACATCCTTCAAGCTATCGCACTCATAAAAAGCATATTCACCTATGCTCATCACACTCTTAGGGATTTTAATTTCTGCGAGGCTACTACATCCAATAAACACGGAATTTCCAATACTTTTTACACCTTCAAAAATTGTAACTTTTTGAAGGTTACTACAGTTAAAAAAAGTTTTATAAGCAATATTCGTTACGCTTCCGGGAATATCTATGCTTTCCAAGCTACTGCAATATAAAAATGCATACTCACCTATGCTTTGCAGTCCTATCGGGAGAGAAACGCTTTTCAAACCAGTACAATCATAAAATGCATATTCACCTATGCTTGTTACGCTATCCGGTATAACAACACTTGTCAATCTGATACAATCTTCAAACGCATTCGCATCGACACTTATCACCGGAACTCCTTGTATCAACTGCTCTATTACAATCTCTCCTGAAAGATTTACATCTGCATCTAATACACACGCATAATCATCGAGAACTGCGTAAACAATCTTGTCTTGCTCTACAACCAACTTAGCACCATATGCCCATATTGCTTCTGTAAGATTGCTATTATAAATACTCATACTAATAGCTGCTCGTTGCTCTTCATTCCCATAATATCCAACATATTTTAAACTATCACAATAATGAAAAGCATACTCCCCAATTTGCTCCACACTATCCGGAATGATAATACTCGTTAAATTACTACATTGATAGAATCCTCGCGCCTCGATACTTGACACTCCCTCTGGAATAACAACACCTGTCAAATTCGTGCAATCATAAAATGCAGCCTTCGCAATTCGTTTTATCGGAAGCTCACACACTTTCTCCGGTATTGTCAAAAATCCAGAAAGACTACTATCTGCGTCTATAACTTGCGCATATTCGTTTCCGATAGCATAAACAACGCCATCTTGTTGTACTATGTCATTTGCATCATATATCCAAATTGCCAAAAGGACATAATCATTGCCTGTAGAACCGATATTAATTGTCCCTTGAGTCGTAGAATTTCCACCATAAAATACATGTTTCAGTTTGCTACATCCATCAAATGCATATGTTTGAATGAGCGAAACACTGCTTGGAATATGAATTTTTTCCAGAGCGCTACAATTACCAAAGGTATAACCGCTAATTCGAGACACTCCCTCTGGAATTCTAACACTAGTAATGTTTTTGCAATTATAAAAGGCTTGCGAACCAACACTGGTAACACCATCTTCGATAATAACCGTTTTGATGGCACTTCTATTTTCGTACCAAGGTTGATTGACTACATTAGCAAAACTGTCCATATCTCCGGTACCACTAATCATCAACAAACCATCGTCATTCAAATCCCATGTCAAGCTATCGCCACACGTACCGCTCGCCACCGTTTCTGCCGATGATACTACAGCCATTATACCGAGCAATCCCGCACACAGAATAAGTACAATCGCGAGCTTTTTCATTATTTTACTTGTCACACATTCCTTCATTTAATCTCAATCCTTCCTTTTTAATATCTTTAAAAAACATATCAATTCCATCAGCGGAAAAAACATAAACCATTTCCATTCCCCACCCTGAATGCTCAACAGACTTTTCAATTTTTGAATATGGTTCTGTATAATGAACAACATAATCCTTATAACTCAACGAAAAGTCTTCTCGAAACAAATTCGAGTGATTTGCTACACAGCATTTCCATGCAACCCAAACCTTTTCAAACACAAAATATTTTACAATATATTGGGTAGACTTTTTGCGTTTGAGTATTGAAGAACGGCACTTAAAACGTTCATTCACTCGTGTCTTTGACTTGTGATACATAAAAACTTTTTCAAAAACAATTCCGGTATCATTGCAATACTCTTCAAAAACGCTTATCTCCACGTCTTTCATCACTCCCCTCATACGCTTATCAAAAGTAATTCGAATACATTTGCACCTATATAGGTGCAAAACTATTATACACTTACATTATAATAAAGTCAAGAAAAATTGTTCTCATATAGGTGCAAAATCGAGGTGGAATATGAACACGGAAATCGAAAAGAAAATCGGGCAAAATATAAAGAGATTGCGGGAAAAGGCAGGCTTGAGTCAGGAGCTGCTGTCTGCAAGGCTGCAGGTCAACGGCTGCGACATTACGCGCAGTGCGCTTGCAAAGATTGAGGTCGGACAGCGGCATTTGTATCCGGATGAAATTATTCTGTTTAAAAAGCTTTTAAAGGCAAGCTATGATGAAATCTTTGATATAAAAAATTAAAAGGAACATTCATTGTGTTGAATGTTCCTTTTTCGCAAAAAAATCGGGACGATGAAAGCATCGTCCCTTTAAATCACTGTTTTCCCAATGTTACATCCCACTCGGCAAGATACTGCGCAAGCAGAATGGCGTCCTTGATATTGACTGTGCCGTCACCGTTGCAGTCGGCACCGAACAAATTCAGCTCTACATCCCACTCCGCAAAATACTGCGCAAGCAGAATGGAGTCCTTAATGTTGATTGTATTATCATTATTAACATCGCCCGGCTTGCAGTCATACACCTCAACGCTGCCGGCGACGTAGCGCAAGCCAAGTGCAACATCATTTTGGTTGAAGTTTACGTCCCTGCCGTCCGTGTAATTGCCGTTTCTGCCCTTATAGTAGCTTACCGTAATCGGATAATTGCCCACAGCTGCAGTTTCATCCACCGCAAAGGTCAGCACGGCAAGTGTGCCGTTGTAGGTAATATCGTTTGCGCGACACCAGCTGAGATTGTACGGATTGACATTCAGCGTTTGCGCTGTTGTAAAATATCCCATGCCGACCTTATCCTCGACATTGGTCAAGGTCAGGACGGACGCATCGTACCCGATTTCAAGCCCCAGATCCGCAAAGCCGGCATTGTCCGCAATCGAAAGCTGTACGGTTACGGTTTGTCCCGCCTGCGTCTGTACTTTGCTGACAGAGACGCTCGGCGCCGCTGCGGCAGTTGCCGAAATTGCCGTTAAACCAACAACTATGATACACAAGCTCAGCACAATTGCAAACAATTTCAGTTTTCTGTTCATGGCTGTTCCTCCGGAGTTATCTGTCTCATTTTTGAATATACATATTTATTTTATTATATACGTTCCATACCCAAAAGTCAATCTATATTTAAGCAGGCTTTGCAACCAAAGCATGACCTACAGGTGCAGGCAAGCAATAAAAAAGGGACGCTTAGTCCCTTTTTTATTGCTCTTATTTTATCGTTTCTTACCTACATTGATTCGGTTTAAGGCGCGCTTGATTTTCAGCTCGGCAAGCGCAATGTCCTTGCTTTCCGTCTTGCTTTCCTTTTTTGCCTTCGCGCGTTCAAGCGCGCGCTCGGCACGGGCAACGTCAATCTCGTCTGCCCATTCAAAGGTCTGCGCTACAACGCTGGCTTCCTCATTGGCAAACGAAACCATACCCCCGGAGCAAGCCGCCTCGCGCATATTGCCTTCACCGTCATACACACGGACAGCACCGATGGTCAGCGGTGCAAGATACGTTGCGTGACGGCTTAACAGACACACGTCGCCTGCGGTTGTACGCGCAACAAGCTTTTGCGCCTGCCCATCATAGCTCACACCGTCCGGTGTTACAATTTTCAACTGGAATGTAGCCATTCATACACCCCCATCAATTGCCCTTTGCCTTTTCTACTGCTTCGTCGATTGTGCCGACAAAGAGGAAGGCAGACTCCGGTAAATCATCATGCTTACCTTCAATAATCTCTTTAAAGCCGCGGATCGTCTCAGAAAGCGGTACATACTTACCCTGCATACCCGTAAACTGCTCCGCAACGGAGAACGGCTGGGAAAGGAAGTTCTGGATACGTCTTGCACGGCTTACGGCAAGCTTATCATCCTCGGAAAGCTCATCCATACCCATAATCGCAATGATATCCTGCAGCTCCTTATAGCGCTGTAAAATCTCCTGTACGCCGCGGGCAACCTCATAATGCTCTCTGCCCACAACGTCCGGGGACAAAATTCTCGATGTCGAATCGAGCGGATCCACCGCCGGATAAATACCCATCGATGCAATCTGTCTGGACAAAACGGTTGTCGCATCCAGATGCGCAAAGGTGGTTGCCGGTGCCGGGTCGGCCAAGTCATCTGCCGGCACATAACCCGCCTGCACGGATGTGATGGAGCCCTTCTTGGTGGAGGTAATTCTCTCCTGCAATGCGCCCATTTCCGTTGCCAGCGTCGGCTGATAGCCAACGGCAGACGGCATGCGTCCCAGAAGTGCGGACACCTCGGAGCCTGCCTGCGTGAAACGGAAGATGTTGTCGATAAAGAGCAGCACATCCTGCCCTTCCTTGTCACGGAAATACTCCGCCATCGTAAGGCCGGACAGACCGACACGCATTCTCGCACCCGGCGGCTCGTTCATCTGACCGTACACAAGCGCGGTCTTTTCAAGTACGCCGGACTCCTTCATTTCATTATACAAATCGTTACCCTCACGGGTACGCTCACCAACGCCGGTAAACACGGACAGACCGCCGTGCTGCTTTGCGACATTGTTAATCAGCTCCATAATCAGCACGGTTTTACCCACGCCCGCACCGCCGAACAGACCGATTTTACCGCCCTTCGCATAGGGGGCAATCAGGTCAACGACCTTGATGCCGGTTTCCAGAATTTCGGTTGTGCTTTCCTGCTCATCGTAGCTCGGCGGCTGACGGTGAATACACCATCTCTCCTCCGCCTCCGGCGCCGGACGGTTATCTACCGGCTCACCCAAAAGGTTAAAAATTCTGCCGAGCGTTGCTTTGCCGACCGGTACGGTGATACCGCTGCCGGTATCTACCGCCTTTACGCCGCGCACAAGTCCGTCCGTCGAGCTCATCGCAATACAGCGCACAACATCATCACCCAGGTGCTGTGCAACCTCGGCTACAATTTTATTTTCGCCGTTTTCGATTTCTACGGCATTGAGCAGCTCCGGAAGATTACCCTCCGAAAACTTTATGTCCAGTACCGGTCCGATAACCTGGATGACGGTACCTATATTTTTCTGTTCCATTTTCTACACCCTTTCTTTAGGGATTTTTTGATAATATGCGGGCGATTCTTGAATCGCCCCTACAATATCGATTTTAGACACCCGATCCGGATACGATTTCGGTTATCTCCTGCGTAATCGCCGCCTGACGGGCACGGTTGTACTCGAGGCTGAGCGAGTCAATCATTTCACCTGCGTTTTTGGTTGCCGATTCCATAGCGGTTCTGCGGGCAGCAGATTCGGAAGCCTGCGCTTCGGCAACAGCGCCGTAGACCATACCGGTAATGTACTGCGGTACAATAGAGGCAAACGCAGCCTCGGGACTCGGCTCGCAAATCATCAGCTCGCGGGATGCTTTTTTGTTTGTATCGGGTACAATCGGCAGCATTTTTTCAAGCTGCGGCACCTGCGAAAGCATAGAGACAAACTTGGTATAGACGATATAGAGCTCGTCAAATTCACCGTTGGCATAGCCTTGCGCAAGCAGATGTCCGATACGGTCGCAGTCTGCAATGCTGAGATCTGCGGCAAGCAGATAGGCATCGGACAGGATTTCTGTACCCTGTCTGGTGAAATATTCCATGGTCTTTTTACCGATTGGCAAAACGCAATACGGTTTATCGGCAGCCCGGTGCGCTACAGTTTTTAAAACATTACTGTTATAGCCGCCGGCAAGACCTCGGTCACCGGCAATGACAACGAAGCAAATCTTTTTAACTTCGCGCGGTGTTGTATATACAGATGTAAAGCCCAAGTTCTGTGTAGCAATGCGGTCAAGCGTTGCAGCAAGAATTTCAAAAAACGGTCTTGCACGCTCTACACGCTCTTTGGCTTTTCTAAGCTTCGAGGAAGCAACCAGCTCCATGGCTTTGGTAATCTGCCTGGTGCTTTGTACGCTCTTGATACGAAGCTTTATGTCCTTCATAGAAGCTCCTGCCATAGCTTTTTCTCCACTCCTGTGCGCAATTACTTATGCGCTAAAAACTTTTCCGTAAATTCACGAATCGCCTCACCGAGCTTCACGTCATCTTCTTTAGACAAATCGCCGGTGGTAACGATGTTTTTCAATATCTGCGCGTGGTTGTTTTGCATATGCTCAAACAAACCGCTCTGGTATGCATCGATATCCTCTACATCAACCGTCTTTAAATAGTTGTTAATTACGGCATAGATGATTACAACCTGCAGCTCTACCGGAATCGGCGTATTGCGGCTTTGCTTCAAAACCTCCACAATGCGTTCACCCTGTGCAAGTCGCTCTTTTGTATCCTCATCGAGGTCAGAGCCAAACTGCGCAAAGGACTGCAGCTCACGGTACTGCGAATAGGCAAGCTTCATCTTACCGGAAACCTTTTTCATCGCTTTAATCTGCGCATTACCACCAACACGGGATACCGAAATACCCGGATTCACCGCCGGACGGATACCGCTGTGGAACAGCTCGGTTTCCAGGAAAATCTGACCGTCTGTAATGGAAATGACGTTGGTCGGGATATACGCCGATACGTCACCTGCCTGCGTTTCGATAATCGGCAGCGCCGTAAGCGAACCGCCGCCGTACTCCGGTGCAAGTCTTGCTGCACGCTCTAAAAGTCTCGAATGCAGATAGAAAACGTCGCCCGGATACGCCTCACGTCCCGGCGGACGGCGAATTAAAAGTGAGAGCGCACGGTATGCAACCGCATGCTTGGACAAATCATCATAAATAATGAGGACATCCTTGCCCTGATACATAAAGTACTCGCCCATTGCGCAACCGGAATACGGTGCAATATACTGCATCGGTGCAAGCTCGGATGCAGTTGCCGACACGACGATGGTGTAATCCATCGCGCCGTTCTGGGTAAGGGTTTCCACCAGCTGTGCCACCGTCGAACGCTTCTGACCGATGGCAACATAGATACAAATTACATCCTTGCCCTTTTGATTGATAATTGTATCGGTTGCGATAACCGTTTTACCGGTCTGTCTGTCACCGATAATCAGCTCACGCTGACCACGTCCGATCGGAATCATCGAATCAATTGCCTTGATACCGGTCTGCAGCGGTACGCTGACGGATTTTCTTTCAATAATACCCGGTGCGGCACTCTCAATCGGACGCGTTTTCTCCGTTTCAATCGGACCCTGTCCGTCAATCGGATGCCCAAGTGCATCCACAACACGACCAATCAGCGCTTCACCGACCGGCACCTCTACAACTCTGCCGGTGCGCTTTACGATGTCACCTTCACGGATACCTGCATCCGTACCGAGGATAACAACGCTGACATAGCTTTCCTCTAAGTTGAGCGCCATGCCGTATTCCCCGTTGGCAAACTCCAAAAGCTCATTTGCCATACAGTTATCGAGACCGTGTACCTTCGCAATACCGTCACCAACCTCGATGACGCTGCCGGTTTCCTTCTGCTCGATTTTATTTTCATAATTTTTAATCTGGTCTATGATAATCTTACTGATTTCATCTGACTTCAGCTGCATTGTTTCACCATCTTTCTCGGCGGTTTTATTTGCTAATTCTAAGCTGTTTTTCCAAATTATTCAGTCTGGTACGCACGGTGGCATCCATCTGCCGGTTTGCCATGCGCACGGTGATGCCGCCCAGAACAGACGCCTCCACCTTGTTTTCAAGTACAACTGTTTTTCCTGTCATTGCTTCAAGCTTTGCCTTCAGCTTTTCAAGCAGCGCATCGCTGAGCGGCACTGCCGTAACGGCAACCGCCTCCTCAATGCCGCGGTCGGCATTGTATTTGTTTACAAACGCACGTTGTGCGTCCGCAAAACAGCGCACCTGTTTTTTCTCTGCGAGAATTTTCATAAAATTACATGTGTACGGATGAACTGACTGCGCAAATGCCTCATCTAACAAGCGGCACTTATCCGCAATATGCATCGTCGGCGCATCCAGAAGACGCACATAGTCTTCATGCTGTGCAAGCAGCGCGTCCACGAGCCGCAAATCTGCCAAAATGCAGTCGGTAAGTCCTTCCGACTCGGCAAGCGCATAAAGCGAGCCTCCGTACAGTACAGAATTCTGCATCACTTCGCCTCACCCATTTCATCTATACACTTTTCCACAAATGCACTCTGGCTGTCCGCATCCATTTCCTTTTCAATGACCTTGGATGCAATCATCACTGCCATAGAACAGATTTCGCCCTTTGCTTCCTCAATAGCCGCCTTCTGTTCACGTGCAATGCGCACATTTGCGCTTTCGATTGTAGCTGCAGCCTGCGCCTGAGAATCGCGCACAATCTGATCCGCGCGCTCACGTGCACTCTGTACGGCATCCGCTACAATGCCCTCCGCTTCACTTTTCGCTGCGGCGAGCTTTTCGGTATACTCCGCTTCCATTGCCTTCGCACTTTTGCTTGCTTCTTCCGCATCGGAATACAGTTTACCGACTTCATCTTCACGCTGTCTGATAATGTTCATAACCGGCTTAAACAGCAGTTTTTTCACGATTAAAAACAGGATGAGCAAATTTGCCCATGTAAAAATCAGCGTCCACAAATCCGGCGGAATGCTCACGAACTGTAATGTCTTATCCATGTTCTGCCTCCAAATAATTTTCGGATTTTACAAAAGGTTGATCAGCGGATTTGCAAATAGCAAAATCATAGCAACAACCAAACCGTAAATACCGGTCGACTCAGCTACGGCACAACCCAAAAGCATTGTAGACATGATATCACCTTTGGCCTCCGGCTGACGGCCTACTGCCTCTGCACCTTTACCTGCAGCATACCCCTGACCGATACCCGGGCCGATACCTGCGATCATCGCAAGTCCTGCGCCAATTGCCGATGCAGCTAAAATAATTGCTCTTTCCATTTTTTGTTCCTCCTTATGTGTATTTAGTTTAAAATATTGCCTTATTCAACACCTGATACGAACGACATCGTCAGCATACAGAAAATGTACGCCTGCAAAAAGCCCGTAAACAGGTCAAAATAAATCGAAAGCATCGCAGGTAAGCCCACCTGCAAAATCGGTATGGAATTAATAAACTCCACCGGGATAAACGATAAAATCGTACTACTGTGCGCGCCGAGTGCACTGTA
>JAZSGM010000269.1:0-6888 GCA_045532715.1 Clostridia bacterium | reverse complement strand
GATTACTACAATAACGAAAGAATTTCTATGAAACTAAAAGGAATGAGTCCAGTACAATACCGAACTCATTCACAAGCAAGTTAATATTTAATTTTGTCTAAACTTTGGGGTTCACTTCATTATCATAGGCGGTGTTTTTTGCTGTCTGCATTAACCTCGCATTGAGGATTTTAATCGAGAAAATCCGAAATGCCCATATGGCCGGCAGTATTGTCTGTGTCATTTATAAGCCAAGCACCTTCTGCTTTTTCGAACGGCAGAGTGAAATCCTCTTTGATGGTCGGGAGCTTTTCCATAGCAGCTTCTACCACCGGTGTAAGTTCTTCCACCAATGGTGTTACCATCAATGCGAGCAGTTCTTCTTCGGATGTATTCTCTGTTACTTGACCGCTTTCGAGCACCTTGTTTACAACACGCTCTAAAATCTCGTTCATCGCGTCGTTTTCCAGAGAAAAGATTTTGTCAAAATCGGCATCGAAATCCGGCTGTGTCAATGTGCCGCTTACAATATAGCCGTTGCCGTCTGCCGTTACTGCGGTGATCTCATAGCTGAAATTGTCTTGGATTCCACCAATGACAGCGTCAACAATCGGGTTGAACTTTTCGGAATATGCCGAAAACTCTACGCCGGCACTTTCGGTAATCCCATTTCGCAAAAGCGTCTTTGCATCTTCTGCGTTTTTGAAATCGAGATCTGCTAAAAAGGCTTCTGCATCTAATGTGTAGGTGGAAGCGGTTTGCATATCAAGTGCGCATACGGCGGTAAGGTAGTTCTCTGCTGTCGTGCGTACTGCTGCTTCGCGGCTTGCCGCAGTTTCACAGCCGGTGAAAGCGAGCAGGGCGCTCAGGCACAAAAGCATGCATAAGAGTGTTTTTAAAGTTTTTTTCATTTTTGTATCCTTCCTTTCTTGTGCGTATCTTTATCATAGCACGAGTAGAGGAAAGTGTAAAGAAAAACTTTTAAAAAGGTCTTTTCTTTTTAGCGGAAATCATATATAATATTATTTTAGAAGATAAAAGATAGGAGAATGTGTTTTGGGTGCGTTGATTGCGTTTTTTACACAAAATTTTATCGGCAAGATTTTAACGACACTGTTTGTGTCTATGATACCGGTGATTGAACTGCGCGGTGCGATTCCGATTGGTGTTGGTTTGGGGCTGCCGTATGGGGTTTCCGTTGTGGTTTCGCTGATTGGCAATATCCTCCCGGTACCGTTTATTATCGTATTCATCAAGGCAATTTTTGCATGGATACGTAAAGTGATGCCGAAGCTTGACGGGCTTGTAACCAAACTGGAGCAGCGCGCCGAAAAGAACAGAGCGACTGTGGAAAAATATGCCTTTTGGGGCTTGTTTCTTTTTGTTGCAATTCCGCTGCCGGGTACGGGTGCGTGGACGGGCGCGCTTATAGCAGCGATGATGGATATGCCGCTGAAAAAGGCATTTCCTTCTGTAGCGCTCGGCGTTATCAGTGCGGCAACGATTGTAACGACGGTTACATTTTTGGGTTTTACGATTTTTAGTTAAGAGGGTGAAAAGCTATGAGAGAGAATCAGAAAATGCGCTTTTGGGGAACTTCCGGCGGCGAAGGTATTCCGGCACCGTTTTGCCGTTGCAGAGTGTGCGAGTATGCGCGCGAGCACGGTGGAAAGGATGTGCGTACACGCTCGTGCTTTCGCATAGACGATCAGGTTTTCATTGACGCAGGCGCCGATTTTGCAGCACAATCAATGCATTACCGTGAGGATATTTTTGATTTGGAGCACATTTTGTTTACACATACGCACCACGACCATTGCGACGATTATCTGTACTGGTACCGTATGGTGGTCAAGGGGGATGAAAAGCCGACCCATAAGCTGCATATGTATTTTGCACCGGGCGGTAAGGCAAAAATGGAAAAGGGACTTGCACGCTTTGTAAATGATCCGCGCTGTAATCCGGATGTTGTGGAGCTGCATGAATTAGAGTTTTGTAAGACCGTGCAGGTTGGAAAATATAAGGTAACGCCGCTTAAGGGCCATCATACGACGAATTATGAGGCGCATTCGGCAAACTACTTAATCGAATTCCCGAGCGGCAAGAAGATGTATTATGCGGTGGATTCCGGCATCTATGTTGAGGAAACGTTTGAATATCTAAAAAAGGTTAAACTGGATTTGCTCATCGGCGAATGTACATTTATGACGGAAACGGAATATCCGGGCGGTCATATGAATTTGCATATGGAACAGCTTACACTCGACAGACTCTGGGCGCAGGGAACGATTGATAAAGGCACGCTCATTTACATAACGCACATCTGCGGTGTATTAAAAACGCATGCTGAACTGGAGCAGTATTGGCAAGAGCTCGATGTACCGTACGATGTAAAGGTCGCTTACGACGGTTTATCGATTGCAGAAGAGGCAAATGTATTTTAAATAGAAAGGCGGTGTGGAAAAATTCCACACCGCTATTTTTGAATTGTGATAGTGTTTTCGTTATAATTTACGGTTATGAAGGTGCTGTCGCTGTAGGTTACCTCAATACATTTTCGCTGATTTCCTTGCGCGCCATCTGGTGTGGCGTTTGCATCGCAGGGAGAGCAGCGTGTCATTTCGCTGCCGGAATGTTTTCTTGCGTGATGGGAAAAAATATGCTATAATAGCATCAAGAACATAGACAGGAGAAATACATATGGATATGATACAGGTCCTTTCCAAGGAATTTGAAATGAAGGAAACACATGTTGCCAACATCATTGAGCTGATTGACGGCGGTAACACGATTCCGTTTATTGCGCGTTACCGCAAGGAGATGACAGGCGCGTGCGACGACCAGAAGCTGCGCGAATTATCGGAGCGACTTACCTATCTGCGTAATCTGGAAAAGCGCAAGGAGGAGATTATTGCTTCGATTACCGAGCAAGAGAAAATGACGGATGAGCTTATGGTGCAAATCGGCGAAGCGCAGACGCTTGCGCGATTGGAGGATATTTACCGCCCATATAAACAAAAGCGCCGCACACGCGCGACTGTAGCAAAGGAAAAGGGCTTAGAGCCGCTTGCGGATGCCATCTGGGCGCAGGACGGTGCAGATATTTATGCACTTGCGCCGCAGTTTGTAAGTGAAGAAAAAGACGTCAACAGCGCAGAAGAAGCGATTGAGGGCGCAAAGGATATTGTGTGCGAGCGCATGAGTGACGACGCCGCGTGTCGTGATATATTACGTCGCTTTATGCAAAAAAATGCCTTTCTGGTATCCGCATCCGATGCGGAGGAAAAGGGCGTATACGAAATGTACTATGCTTACCGCGAGCCGGTCGGTAAAATTCCGGGACATCGCGTGCTTGCAGTCAACCGTGGTGAAAAAGAGGAAGTATTAAAGGTCAGCATCGAAATCGATGAGGCGGCTTGTATAGCAAAGATGGAAAAGCAGTTTATCCGCGGTGTGGGTGATGCGCAGACGCTGATGCGCGAAGCGGCAGAGGATGCGTTTAAACGCCTGATTTTCCCGTCGCTTGAGCGTGAAATCCGAAACGAATTAACGGAAAAGGCTGCAGCGGGCGCAATTTCCGTATTCGGCTTAAACTTAAAGGCACTTTTGATGCAGCCGCCGATTAAGGGCAAAACGGTGCTCGGACTTGACCCGGCATACAGAACGGGCTGTAAGATTGCCGTGGTGGATAAAACCGGCAAGCTCCTGGACTGGACAGTGGTGTATCCGACGCCGCCGCAGAATAAGATTGAAGAAGCCAAGGTTAAATTAAAGGCGCTCATCAAAAAATATGATGTAGATGTGATTTCCATCGGTAACGGTACCGCGTCGAAGGAGTCGGAAATCTTTGTTGCCGAGCTGATTGGCGAAGTAGAAAAAAATGTGCAGTATATGGTGGTTAACGAGGCGGGCGCTTCGGTGTACTCGGCATCCAAGCTCGGTGCGCAGGAATTTCCGGATCACGATGTTGCCGTGCGCAGTGCGGTTTCTATTGCACGCCGTCTGCAGGATCCGCTGGCGGAATTGGTAAAAATTGACCCGAAATCCATCGGCGTTGGGCAGTATCAGCACGATATGCCGCCGAAGGAACTTGATAGCGCGCTCGGCGGTGTGGTTGAGGCAAGTGTAAACTCCGTTGGCGTGGACGTGAATACGGCATCGCCGTCGCTTTTGGCGTATGTATCCGGTCTTTCGGCTACTACGGCAAAAAATGTAGTTGCTTATCGTGAAGAAAACGGCGAATTTACCGCGAGAACACAGCTGAAAAAGGTCGCAAAGCTCGGACCGAAGGCGTACGAGCAGTGCGCAGGCTTTTTGCGTATCCCGGGGGCGAAAAACGTCCTTGACAATACAGCGGTGCATCCGGAGAGCTATGAGGCGGCAGAAATGCTTTTGGCACATTTTGGCTACAGCGCAAAGGATGCGCTTGCAGGTAATCTTGTCGATTTAGAGGATAAAATCAAGGCAGAGGGCGCAGCTGCGGTTGCCCAGCTTTGCGGCGTAGGTGTACCAACGCTGCACGATATTGCTGCCGAGCTTATCAAGCCGGGACGCGATTTGCGTGACGATTTACCGGCGCCGATGCTGCGCAGCGATGTTATGGATATGAACGATTTAAAGCCTGGCATGGAAATGAAGGGCACAGTGCGCAATGTTATTGACTTTGGTGTGTTTGTGGATATTGGCGTACACCAGGATGGGCTTGTGCACATTTCGCAGATTACCGATCGTTATATCAAGCACCCGTCCGAGGTATTGAAGGTTGGCGATGTGGTGACGGTGTATGTGATTTCTGTCGATGTGGAAAGAAAGAGAATTGCTTTGACTATGAAGAAACAAAATGCATAAAACGATTGCATTTGCATAAAAAAACGCGTATAATTTAACAAAACCCCTTTTTGGGAGGCGGAAAGGAAGATTTTCCATGGAAAAAATTTTAGAGCTTTTAGAAAAAAACTGCAGACTGACAGCGGAGCAAATTGCTGTGATGATAGATGAAACGCCGGAGGCGGTCGCGGCCGCCATTCAGTCCTTGGAAAAGGACAAAACAATTTTAGGTTACAGAGCGATGATCAACTGGGAAAAGACGATGAAGGAATCTGTCATTGCCTTAATTGAAATTAAGGTAACGCCGCAGATGGGCGAGGGGTTTGACAAGATTGCCAAGCGCATTTACCAGTATGATGTGGTACAGAGCGTTTATCTGATGAGCGGCGGTTTTGATTTGTGCGTAATGATTGAAGGCAAGACCTTAAAAGAGGTTGCTTTATTTGTTTCCGAAAAGCTTGCACCGATGGACTCTGTACAGAGCACGGCAACGCATTTTGTGCTCAAAAAATACAAAGACGCCGGTGTAGTGTTTCAGCAAGACAGCGGCGATGAGAGAAGGATGATTACATTATGAGCCGTTTTGACGTTGAGGCACTGCTTTCGTCGGTGGTCAAAAACATTCGCCCGTCGGGCATCAGAAAATATTTTGATATTGCAAATGAATTAGAAGACGTAATTTCTTTAGGTGTCGGTGAGCCGGATTTTGTTACCCCGGCGCATATCCGCGATGCGGGTATCAGCTCGCTTGAAAACGGTCACACCTATTATACGGCAAATTCCGGTTTGAAGGATTTGAAAACGGAGATTGCCAAATACTTAGACAGAAGATTTAATTTAAAATACGATGCGACATCGCAGGTGCTCGTTACCGTGGGTGGCAGCGAAGCCATTGACCTTGCATTGCGTGCGATTATCGAGCCCGGTGATGAGGTGTTGGTGCCGGAGCCGAGCTTTGTGTGCTACAAGCCGGATGCGCAGCTTGCCGGTGCGGTGGCTGTGCCGCTTGAAACCTATGAAAAGGACGGCTTTGCATTAACGCCGGAGATTTTAAAGGCGGCAATTACGCCAAAAACCAAGGCGCTGATTTTGCCGTATCCGAACAATCCGACCGGCGGTATTATGACAAAAGAACAGATTGAGGCGATTGCCGAGGTTTTGGAGGGCACAAACATCTTTGTGATCTCCGATGAAATTTATGCCGAGCTGACGTATGGGGATAACAAGCATTTTTCGATTGCGGCACTTCCGGAAATGTATGACCGCACAATTTTAGTCAGCGGTTTTTCTAAAGCGTATGCGATGACCGGCTGGCGACTTGGCTATGCGTGTGCGCACCCGGCGCTGATCAAGCAGATGACGAAAATCCACCAGTACGCAATTATGTGCTCGCCGACGGTGAGCCAGTATGCGGCAATTGAGGCACTTAAAAACGGCGATGAAGACATTGAGAAAATGAAGACGGAGTATAATCACCGTCGTAAGTTTATCGTAAATGGTATGCGTACCATCGGACTTGATTGCTTCGAGCCACTTGGGGCATTCTATGTGTTCCCATGCATCAAATCGACCGGCCTTTTGTCGGACGATTTCTGCGAGCAGCTACTGTTAGACCAGCGCGTTGCGGTGGTTGGCGGTACGGCGTTCGGCGATTGCGGCGAAGGGTTTATCCGTTGCTCGTATGCGTATTCGCTCGACAGCATTGCAAATGCGCTCGACCGTATGGAGCTGTTTTTGAAAAAGTTCAAATAATAAAATGGCAGACACCTTAAGCGCGTTATCCCAAGGGATACGCGCAGTGAGATTCGCTCTGAAGAGCGAGTGATATACGCCTTTCGGCGTGTGATATATGTTCTGTCGAACATGTGATATATTTCCTTGCAGGAAATGTTATGGAAAAAAGCCGTCTCTGTGAGACGGCTTTTTATCATTCACATCCGATTTATCGGATATTTCACATTTGCAAAGCAAATATATCACTGCAAGCAATATCACTTGCCGCATAGCGGCAAATATCACCGGTGGTTATCCTTGGGGATAGCCACCTTATTGTGTCTGCCATTTGTATTTTAGCACACTGTT
>JAZSGM010000246.1:0-10256 GCA_045532715.1 Clostridia bacterium | reverse complement strand
GCCGTCCTTGTGCAGTATACCTTTTTTGATTTCGTATGCCATATAAAAATCTCCATTCCGCCGCCATACGTCGGCATAAATAGTAATTAAAAATCTCTTATCCGTATGGCAAGGAATGATAAGAGATTTTTTGCTCATGTGCGTTTCTTCGCGAACGCGAAGAAAATTTCGCACGAGCAATCTAATCCGCCGGAGGCTTAACGTGAAAAAAACTTTCACGTTACTCTCCTTTGTATTATTTTATCATTACAAAAACAATTATAACAAAGGAGTTTTAAAAACAAAATAGAATATATTATTATATAAAATGTATTATTTTATCACTTATCGAGGTGAGGACAAATGCAACTGCTTGTATCCATAAAGGTGTGCAGAGAAAAATTTGTCGAGGAGCAGTTTTGCACGACGGACGATATTTTTGCGCTGGTCAAATCCGGCAGCTTTTCCTACGAAACCGAAAACGAGAGCTATATCGTTTCTGCAAACGAGGGTGCACTTTTCAAAGCAGGTGTGCCGGGCGTAAAGAAAGTGCTTTCACCAGTGACGATGTTTCTGTTTCGCTATAAAAATGAGCATTCACTGTTTCAGCACAAAAAAATTGTGTTCGAGGATACGGCGCGCATGCAGTCAACCCTGCGGATGCTGGACAGCTTGTCCGACTACACGATGCCGGATGCCTTTGATTTTTGGTTTTCGCTGTTTAACGACATCGTTACGCAGTACCGCATAGAAAACAGTCAGAAAGAACTGCCCAATGACGAGGTTATACTGCGCGCAGCCAAAAGCTTGCAGGCGCATTACCACGAAAAGCTGGATTTAACGGAAGTCGCAAAGCGGTGCAATTTATCCTATCCGCAATTCATCCGCCGCTTTAAAAAAGCAATGCACGTCACGCCATCGGATTATGTAACGGCATTGCGATTCACCAAAGCCAAAGCACTTTTAACCGATTCGAAGTTGCAAATCCGCGAAATTGCTTTTGCCTGCGGTTTTGAAAGCGAATACTATTTCAGCAAGTTTTTCAAAAAACACATCGGCGTTTCCCCCGCTTACTTCAGAAAAACAACTATGTAAAAACAAAAAATGGTGCAACCTGAATGGTTGCACCGTTTTGATTTGTTTATAATGTTACGCCGTTTTTGAAAATGGCAATTTCTCGATAGCCGTTTTCTTCGTTTCTTGTCTTCTTGCCTTCTGCGACGGAAAGGATGTAGCTATAAAAATCTGCATCTAAATCCTTTTGCCATGCTCTTGTAAATTGCTCGTTTATATGTTAAAATAATTTTATATTATGGTGGCAGAGGTGAAGCAAATTGAAAACATACTATCCGATTCCCATGCATATCCACTCCGTCTGGGAGCGCAACGCAAGCATGGAAGGTCATTTTTATAACGCACAGAAGCTCGGCATTCGGCATATGTATATCACCGACCACGATGTTCGCATGGGCAGAAAAGCTGAGCATGTTGAAAAGTTCGACTTCACAAACGGCTTATACATAGATGAAGCATCTGACACCAATACCGCAAAATACCAAGGCTTCAAAACCACAAAGCAAGAAGAAAATACGAGTATCACTGTTGAAAATGCTCTGCTCAACATGCAGGCAAGCGGAAAAGACGAAAATTGGTCAAACGCAAGTGTTACCTTTGATACAACCGGCAAGCGCCACGAGTATGCACTTTTAGCAGGTCTGAAACTCGAAATCGAGCTGGGTGCTATCGCAGAGGATGCAAATGCACGTGTCATCATCGATGTTGAACTTTCCCAAAGACCTCCGGAGCATAAAAATGCGCATTTGCTCTATGTGTTCGGCGCAACAGACGAGCTGGAAGCGCCGTTATATCACATTATTCCGATGCAGACGCAGGCACAAATGCAAAAATATTGCCTCAATCTGCTCGACGATGCTGCATCGGTCGGCGGCGGCGATAACGTGTGCAAAACCATAGCGTTAACGGTTAGCGCGCGTCGCGGCAAAACAAGCAGCCTGCAATGTAAAGGCATCCGTTTCAGTTGGGAGGCAGAATTCGACCAAGCGCGCAAACTGCAGCAAAAGCTTGCAGATTCGCTTGGTAAAAAATACGATGTGACCCCCTATGTCATTACAGAAATCTCCGCCGCGGGCGTACACAAGAATTGCTTTTGTACACGCGTGCCGATTTTGGACTATGCCGCACACGACTACAAAATTTCCTGTGCGCAAGCGCGCGAACACGTGCGTAGATACGGCGGACTGTATTCCTTAAACCATCCGTTTGCCGATTTCAAGCGCATCACACCGCACGCAAGTGCAGAAGAAAAAGCGAAAATGCTGTCCGATCGGACAACAGAATGCATCCAAAACCGCGCTCTGGATGCAGACTTAATCGAAATCGGCTTCCCTATGGGCAGACACGGCTTCGAGTTTGAGGAATATATGCATTTGTGGGACGCGCTTTCGTCCGCCGGCATTTTCATCACGGCGTACGGCGATAGTGATGCGCACTGCAACAACGAAACCTGGTTTGAAGACAATAATTTTATCGGCTACATCGCCGCAGATGACCCATGCGAAGAAAGCTTTATGCAAAGTATGCGCACGGGAGATTTATACACAGGCGACCCGGTACATCTTAAAAACACCACCGTGCGCTTCACGGCAGAAAACGGGCAGCGCATGGGTTCGGTACTCTGTGCAAACACACCGCATACAGCAACGCTGGATATTCAAAACTTGCCGGAGGGTTGTACCGCAGTATGGTATACCAACGGCAAAATTGCAAAAACACAGCCTTGCACGCACGAATACAAAGACAGCATAGAAATTCCAAACACAGATACAGTCAATTTCGTCCGCGTTGTACTATACAAGGACGGGCGCTGTATGTTGATGACCAATCCGATTTATACTACAAGCGACGCCGGCGCAAAAGCCGAAGCACAAGCGAAAGGACGATGGTACGATGACTAAACTGCCGTTTCTGAAGAGATTGAAAAATATGTTGCGTCCGGCAAACGTGCCGACGGAGGTGCTCGAGCGGACCTCTCCCGTTGTTCTGCACATCGGCGACATTCCCTCCTGGTGCTACCCATACACAAAACGGATGCTCAAAAAAATCCGTCCCGAGATTTTAGTACATACCGGTGACATGGTCGACGAATGCAAGGTCGGTCGCCTTCCGGAGGATATCCCGGCATACAAACGACGCGTAAAGCGTTTGGTTGCTATGATGCGCCGTTATGCAACAACCGTGTATTTCGTGTACGGCAATAACGATTTGCCGGATTATATCAAGCAGTTAGCACCGGATTTCATCCACATGCATCCGAATACCTGCACCGACATTCTCGATGCGCGATTTTTGCTTTGCCACCGGGTAATGGACATTGACGGTGAAGCGAAGTTTTATCTGTACGGCCACGGTTTTACCGGGGATACATATCAATTTGCAGAAAACGGCACAGACGGAAAGTTCTATGCCAATGCCGCCTATGGCTTTCACGCCGTTTTCCCCGACAAGGACTTATGCATCCGTATGCCGATGTAAAGGCACTTAAAACAACAGAGTTAGACTGCGCCGAATTTCTCTTCCGCTAATCCTTTCTCGCGCAGTTTTATTATCCCGTAATCTTGCACATATCCGTAACTTCTTGACATAAAAATGCCTCCTATGGGTTTTCATTATACCATAGGAGGCTCTTTTTGCCATTGTCCGTTTTTATCCGGTTCACTGTGCACACTTATAAGGTCACACCGTTTTTGAAGATGGCAATTTCACGATAGCCGTTTTCTTCATTTCTCGTTTTCTTGCCTTCCGCAACGGAAATGAGGTAGTTATAAAAATCCGCATCCAGATCCTTGCCGTCTAACAGCGCACCTGCATTGTAGTCAATCCAGTTTGCCTTCTTTTCGGCAAGCGGTGTGTTTGTCGAAATCTTCACCGTCGGGCATACGCCGGCAAACGGTGTGCCGCGACCGGTGGTAAAGAGCACCATATGACACCCGGAGGCGATTAGGTTTGTTACCGCAACCATATCGTTGCCCGGACCGTACAAAAGATTTAAGCCGCACTTCACTGCCGGCTCGGCGATGTCAAGTGCATCAACAACCGGCGCACTGCCGCCCTTCTGCACACAGCCTAAGGATTTTTCCTCAAGCGTGGTAATGCCGCCTGCCTTATTGCCCGGCGACGGATTTTCGTAAATCGGCTGACCGTAGGCAATAAAGTAATCCTTATAGCGGTTAATCATATGGACTGTTTTTTCAAAAATGTGTTCATCCACACAGCGGTTCATAAGTATCGTTTCCGCGCCGAACATTTCCGGCACTTCGCTTAAAACAGCAATACCGTTTTCTGCGGTAAAGCGGTCACAGAATCTGCCAACGAGCGGATTTGCCGTTACGCCGGAAAGACCGTCCGAGCCGCCACACTTTAAGCCGATTTTTAACTTCGATACCGGAATCGGTTCGCGCTTCTGCTTTTTCGCTTCCTCGGCAAGTGCGCGAAGGATTTCCACACCCTCTGCAATTTCGTCTTTGCTGTCCTGCGCATTTAAGAAGCGAATGTTTGTCCCCTCTGTATCGCCGAGCACCTTGGTAAACTCACCTAAGTGGTTGTTTTCGCAGCCGAGACCTAAGACCAGAACGCCGAACGCATTCGGATGTCTGCAAAGCGACGCAAGCACCTTCTGCGTCGTTTCGTGGTCACCGCCAAGCTGCGAGCAGCCGTACGGATGTACAAATGCATAGGTATCTTCAAAAAAGCTTCTTGCCTTTTCCGCGATTTTTTCCGCCGCACCGTTGATACAGCCAACTGTCGGAATAATCCAAAGCTCGTTACGGATTGCCGCCTCGCCGTTTTGACGAAGGTAGCCCATAAAGGTCGGCGTGTCCGTCTTTTTTACTTCAAATTCCGGTGCATAGGTGTATTCAAGCTTACCCTCAAGACCGGTTTTTACATTGTGGCTATGCACATGCTCTCCCTCGGCAATATCCGCCGTAGCAACACCGATCGGAAAGCCGTACTTGATGACCTTTTCACCTGCTTTGATGGCGCAGGCAGCATATTTATGACCGCTTGTCACATCGACAAGCACATTATCCTTTTCATGAATTTTCAGCATATTACGCCTCCACTAATTCTGCAATAACCTCGCGGATCGGACGAGCTGCACAATCGGCAATGTAGCCTTCTACAGCCTCTAAAAGACCGTCCACCTTTGTCAAATCCTGCCCCCACATCTCTGCATTGGCAAGCACTTCCTTCGTTGTTGCGCTCTTCATAAATTCAAGTGCCGCCGGCATATCATTTGCCTTATCTGTCTTATAGAACATCACAAGTGCCGCAAGCGAGAAGGTCAGAATCTTCGACGGTGTGCCGTTTTCGATTGCACCGAGCAGGGACGGAAGAACTCTTTCCTTATACTTCGCTGTAGAGTTTAAACAAATATCCAGCAGTCTGTGGCGGATGTACGGATTTTCAAAGCGTTCCATTACGCTGCCGGCGAAATCCTCAAGCTCTGCCTTGGAAAGGCCGTCAATTGTCGGGATAACCTCTTCGAAGATACCCTTGCGCACATACTTGCCCATAATTTCGTCATCCATCATTTCCTTAACGGTTTCGAGACCGCAAAGGTGTGCCGCCATAACGCTCATCGTGTGTGCACCGTTTAAAATACGCACCTTACGCTTTTTATACGGAACGATATCGTCTGCGAAAACAACATTGTAGCCGTATTTGTCGAGCGGGAGCAAATCCTTTTTATCGTTCATCCCCTCAATTACCCACAAATGGAAGTACTCAGCCGTAACCATCAGCTTGTCTTCGTAGCCGAGACGCTCTGCCCAGGCTGCTTCCTCGCCGCGCGGGAAGCCGGTAACGATACGGTCAACGAGCGAGCTTGCAAAGGTGCAGGCATTTTCTACCCAAGCCTTGAAGCCGTCCTCCAGCTTCCAAAGGTCGATGTACTGCATGACGCACTTTTTAAGCGCTCTGCCGTTAAAGTCAATCAGCTCACAAGCGATGAAGATAAGACCTTTGTCCATCGCGCCGTTAAATGCCTTATAGCGCGCATACAAAAACTGTGTTACCTTACCCGGGAAAGAAACCGCCGGCATATCATCAATTTTGCAGGAATCATCGAACGCGATACCTGCTTCCGTTGTGTTGGAAATGACAAACTGCAGCTCCGGCTTGCCTGCAATCTCTAAAAACGCATCAAATTCTGCATAAGGATTGATGCAGCGGCTCACTGCCGTATTCTTTGTGATTTCTTCCACCAGCTCGCCATTTTGCTTGCCGCGCAAAATAGTTGTGTATTTACCTCCCTGTGCGTTGATGAGCTCGCCCATTCCCTGCGCCAACGGCTGCACCAGAATCACGGATGTGTCAAAATTCGCCTTTTCATTGAGTCCATTAATAAAGTAGTCTACAAAACCGCGAAGGAAATTACCCTCGCCAAACTGCAAAATTCTTTCCTGCATAATAAAAAACTCCTTTACATAGTATCGTAATTGTATTGTAGCATCTATCAAAATAAATTGCTATACGATAAAAAGCAAGTTTTTCGTTTTCTACAATTCTTGATTAGTTTATAAGAAAAACCGACTTAATCCAAGTCGGTTTTTAGATATTTATATAGAATAATTTCCGCTTTGCACCGTCATTTCCTTCCCGTCCGGCATCGTTAAAATCGCGGTTTCCCCCTCCGGCAAGGTTAGTTCAATTGCAAATGCACCGTTATCCTGTTTCCAGGATACATATACACTGCCGACCGGTGTTGCAACCGTGCCCTTGGCATACGGACGGTTACCGCTGTACGGCTTTATATAAATCTTGCCGTCTGCATACGTTACGCCGAGCACCTTTGCCGTAAACTCATACAACGCAATCGCGCTCCATGCGTGACACTCACTGCGCACCGTCGGAAATTCCTTTTCCGGCATCGTTGTGCAGCCAAGGCGTACCAGCACGCGGTAGATTTCCATATGCTTATCCACCTTGTCATACTGCCCGAGCATTTCATAAACGCGATAGAGATAATAGGTATATGCAATCGTGCACTTACAGGAAAGCGTTTCCGATTTTGCAATCAGCGTGCGCGCTGCATCGCCGGTTTCCATACCGCAAAGCACTGCCCAGATTTGCTGATGCTGCGAAAAATGCCCTTTCAGTGTTGTATCGGCGTAGAGCCCCTTTTCTGCATCGTAGCATCTCGCCTTCACATCAGCCTTCACCTTCCCGGCAAGCTCAATATAGCCCGGAACACTGCTGCCCAAAAGGCTGTGCAGATACGCCGTCTTTTCCAGGGCATCAGCAAACATCATACTGTAGGTCGTAAGCGGCGCTTTCTTTTCCGGCGGCGTACCTCTGTCATATGCATCCGGCCAGTCCAAAAAGTCCCACAGATTACTCGGCGTTACCAGATAGCCGTCCAATCGCTCGGTAAACCAATTCAAAATGCCGTCTGCGATGTGCAGATACTTCCGGATAAACGCCTTATCGGAAAAGCGTCTTGCATGCTCATAGAGCATGTAAATCCAAAACAGCGAAAAGCCAGGAATATACTGCGCCGTCACCGTCGGGAATCTGCTTTGTACAAGCCCGCCGACACGGTAGCTCGATGCAAAATCATCGATTGCTTTTTCCGGCAGTGCACGGTCCTCCGTCAGCTGATAGGTAAAGAGCATCTGCTGGAAGGTATCCATCGTATACTGGAGCTGCTCGTAGTACGGGCAATCCACATAGGTTTCGTGCATGCAGCGTTTGAGCGTATTTGCACTTACGGAAAATACGCGATTGTCTATCTCGCTTCCGAAATCATAATCCTCTCGAATCTGAATCGGATATCCCGTTTCCAGAAAATCGAAGCTGTCGATAACGACCTCGCCCTCGGTTTCAATTTGTATATAACGGAAGGTACGCATCCAGAACGGCTCAAAATGCATTTCGCCGTCCACCGTTACGGTATCGCGGTCACCTAAAATTATGCCGTCCTCGCCGTCGCGCTGTTTTTTATACTTATTTCCATTTTCGTCAAGATAACTCTTGCTTTCCGCGTAAGCTATACGGCATACGCCCTTGCCGTGAAGGCGCAAGCGTACATAACCGCAGGTTTCATACCCTGCGTCATACACGCCGTCCTTAACCGCTGCAAAATCCTTTTTGTTAAAATACATCATCGGAATCGGACGTTTTTTTAAAGGATACGGAATGGTCAGCATATTTTCCTGTTCTGTTTCCAAATCGTAAATCAAATCACCGACAACCGCTGCTTTAAAATCAAGCTCTTTCCCGCAGCTTGGCTGCACACGCTCATAGAACTGCACAGCATTGTAGCCGCTGATACCGCGGTCGAAGCACATTTCCGTTGCCGTTTCTTTGGCGCAAAGCCAGCTTTCATCGGTTGCTACCTCTGCATCACCGGCATTTCCCCACACGCACAGCTTCAGCGTACCGTCGCGTATAACACCCTCCAGAGGGAAAAATCCGTTCTTTTCCAGCGGACGCATCATCAGCTGCGCCACACAGAAAACAAATTCATTCTCTCCGGTTTTCAGATGCGGCGTAATATCCACCGCATCGTAGTATGCCATCTCACTTGAACGGCGACACGGACCGATTGCACAAAGCTGACCGTTTAAGTAAAGCTTATAGCGTGACTCGGCAAAAATCTTGATTTCGCTTGCGCAAAGCTTTTTTACCGTAACTGTCTTTTTAAAAACATAAATTGCATTTTCATTATACACCGCAATCGGTGACGTAATTAAATTTGCCATCAGCGCTCTCTCCTTTTATGTCCCATTTGAATAAAAATGCCGCCCACAATCACACACAGTCCGACAACTGCATTGACCGTAATTTTCTCCTTTAGAATCAGCGCCGTCCAAACAAGCGACAAAAACGGCGTAATATACGCCAAATTGGAAATCTTTGCCGTTTTGCCCGATTCAAGCGCCCACATCCATGTCATACACGCAAGTGCCATGGTAAATGCACCATTCCAGCAAAAGCCGAGTGCCTGCAGCGGACTCGGCAAAAACAAGTCACCGCGGATCAGATTATAAACTGTTGCCAGTGCAAAAGTTGTGGTGTAATTTATTAAAACCGATATCGGCTTATCGTAGTGAAATTTCTGGTTCAACGCCGTAAATACGCCATAGCAAATCGCATCAAAAAAGCAACACAGCGCACCGAGGATAACAAGAACATTCAGCTGTACCATATCCGCACTCGTCACAATCACAACACCGAGAAATGAAACCGCAATCGCAATAGCTTTGCGCAGCGTCATTTTTTCCTTTAAGATGATCCACGCAAAAACCACGCTCATAATCGGCCACATATAGTTGACGATAAACGCCTGCGATGCCGGCAAAACGCTCGCACCTGCATAATAGAAAATATAATAAAAGAATGTGCCCGGCAACCCGATAAAAATCATCACAACATAATCTTTAAGCTTATACTGCTTCAGCTTTTTAAAATTGCCGCTAAGTAAATTAAACAACACCATAAACAGCATCGCAAAAAACGAGCTTGCCCACAATACCTGCATGCTGCTTTGACTGCCGAGTAAAATTTTGGACGCTGTCGCCATCGTCGACCAAAGCACAATGGAGACGGCAGCGAATATGTACTCTTTTTTCACAAAAAAATCACCTCAACACGCGCATTGTATCACTCCCACTCCAAAAGGTCAATACAATTCCGTGAAATTCAGTTTTTCTGCAAATACCGTTGCGGTTTATGCGAAAAAGCGCCAATCAAATGCTGTTGATTGACGCTTTTGTTCATACCATTTCTTCCGGATGAAATACCGCATCAAATTCTTCGGACGTCAGAAAGCCGAGCGCAACACAGGCTTCCTTCAGCGAAATGTTTTCCGCATATGCTTTTTTGGCTGTTTTTGCTGCATTTTCATAACCAATATACGGATTAAGCGCTGTAACAAGCATCAGAGAATTGTGCAGGTTATGATTCATTTTCTCTTTGTTTGCCTTAATACCGGAAGCACAGTTTGCATCAAAGGACACAATTGCCTCCGCGAGCAGTCTTGCCGACTGCAGGAAATTATAAATGCACACCGGCATAAACACATTCAGTTCAAAATTGCCCTGCGATGCCGCCATGCCTACAGCAACATCGTTGCCCATCACCTGTACGGCTACCATCGTCACCGCTTCGCACTGCGTCGGATTGACCTTGCCCGGCATAATGGATGAGCCCGGTTCATTTTCCGGAATAAAGATTTCACCGAGGCCGTCTCTCGG
>JAZSGM010000017.1:0-13671 GCA_045532715.1 Clostridia bacterium | reverse complement strand
CCACTTCTATAATAACGAAAGAATACAACTAAAAACAAAACTGACTCCGCTTGAAAAACGAAGTCAGTATGTTGCTTAAAATTTAATACTTATGCCATAGACACTCTTTTTTGTGCTGTCTGCACAAACTGGTGCAGTTCATTTACAGCTGAGCGCCTTTTTTATTCTCTGAAAAAAATGTTCATAATCTGCGGACAGGCAAAATATATATATACAAACGCAGGGCGCGGTCCATATGTCCGCGGGTGCACGCGCCGCACGCTTTGCAGCGTATATTTTGCGGACAGAAAGGTACGGAGGGTTATGAACATCTATCAGGATATTGCCGAGCGTACGCAAGGGGACATTTATATCGGTGTAGTCGGACCGGTGCGCACGGGGAAGTCGACCTTTATCAAAAAATTTATGGATACGCTTGTGCTGCCGAATATTGAAAACGAATTTAAGGCAGCGCGTGCCCGGGATGAATTGCCACAGAGTGCGGCAGGGAAAACTATTATGACAACCGAGCCGAAATTTGTGCCGAATGAAGCGGTGGAAATTGTCTGTGAGGATGGGGCAAATATGCGTGTGCGTATGATTGACTGTGTTGGTTATATGGTCGATGGCGCCGTGGGTCATATGGAAGACGGAGAAACGCGCATGGTGCAAACGCCTTGGTTTGATTATGAAATTCCGTTCGACCGTGCAGCGGAAATCGGCACGCAGAAGGTTATTTATGAACATTCGACCATCGGATTGGTTGTTACAACGGATGCGAGTTTTTCCGAGCTGCCGCGGGAGGCATATGTTGCGGCAGAGGAGCGCGTTATCCGAGAGCTGCAGCAAATCGGTAAGCCGTTTGTGATTTTGCTCAACTGCGCAAATCCGTATGATCGTGAAGCGGTTTTGTTGGCGCAGGCTTTAGAAGAAAAATACGGTGAAACCGTTCTGGCGGTCAACTGTGCAAATCTGAATCAGGAGGATATTAAACACATCATAGAATGTGTGCTTTATCGCTTCCCAATCAGTGAAATTGCAGTACAGTCGCCGCGCTGGATTGACGGCTTGGATATGGAGCATCCGCTGAAAAAACAGCTGTATACAGCTGTACTGGATGCCACAGAGAAGGTGCGTTGCGTCAGTGATATTGCGCGCGTGGCAGAAAAGCTGCAGACCTATGCGTTTGTACATACGGCACGAAGCGAAAGCATCAATCTCGGTGACGGCAGAGCGGTGATTGTCCTGCAAACGCCGGAAGAACTGTTTTATGATGTGCTCGGAGAGCTGTCCGGCCTGCAGATTCCGGGAGAGGATGCGCTGATTCGCACCATCTGTGACTTGTCCGAAACCAAGAAAAAGTATGACCGGATTGCATATGCGATGCACGAAGTGAATGAAAAAGGGTACGGCATTGTATCGCCGACGATTGATGAGCTTACCCTTGAAGAACCGGAAATTGTGCGACAGGGGAATCGCTTTGGCGTAAAGCTGCGTGCGAGTGCACCATCTATCCATATGATTCGTGCCGACATTGAAACGGAGGTCAGTCCGATTGTCGGTTCGGAAAAGCAGTCGGAAGAGCTTGTGTCGTATCTGCTTAGTGAATTTGATACGGATCCCAAAAAAATCTGGCAGTCAAACATCTTTGGGAAATCCCTGCATGAGCTTGTGGGTGAAGGCCTCAGAAGCAAGCTTGGACGTATGCCGGATGATGCACAAAAAAAGCTGCAGGAAACGCTGTCGCGCATTATTAACGAAGGCAGCGGCGGTCTGATTTGTATTATTTTGTGAGAAAATAAAAATATGCTGAACATCGTTCAGCATATTTTTTGTTATACATCCTTCGGTAAAAAGGTGTTTAATTCGCCGATGTGGTCAGCAAGATTGTAGGCAACGATTTCCGGTTGGTTGTTTTCGTCATAGTCTACGATGGTGACGGAGGCATTGTTTACCCAAGAAGTTTGTCCCATTTCAGAGACGGGTAAGCCCTTCCAGACGCAGGTCATTACGCGAATCGGGGTTGCGTGCGTGGCGATTAAGATGTTTTTACCGCGATTTTCTGCCACAATGCGCAGGACTTCATTGTTTACGCGTGTATAAAGGTCTGCTACACTTTCTCCGCCGGGGCAAGCGCTGTTGCCGATATCATGGAGCCAGACATCAAACTCCTTCGGGAAGTGGTTGATGATGTCTTTATAAGGCATGCCCTCATAAGCACCGCCGTTGATTTCGCGCAGTGCTTTGCTCGGATGCACGGGCAGTCCCTTGCGCTTTGCGGTGTGCTCCGCAGTGTGGAATGCACGGTCTAAGTCGCTTGCGTAAATGACATCAATCGGATATGCATCCAGAAACTGTGCGGTACATTCTGCCTGTGCATGCCCTCTTTCGGTCAAATCAAAATTGATATGTCCGTTAAACTTTTCTTCTACGTTGCCCTGGCTTTCGCCGTGGCGTACAAAGAGAACTCTTGTTTTCATTTTCTGCCTCCGCAATGTGTATTATTTTTCGTTCATAATTGCAACACCGGCACTTGCACCGATGCGATCGGCGCCGGCGTGCAGCATTTTTTCGGCGTCTGCTTTGGTGCGGATACCGCCGGAGGCTTTGACTTTTGCCGCTGTGCCGACGCAGGCTTTCATCAGAGCGACATCCTCGACGGTAGCACCGCCTGTGCCGAACCCGGTGGAGGTTTTGACAAATGCCGCGCCTGCGTTTAAGGCTAAAGCGCACACGCGCTTCTTTTCTTCGTCGGTCAGGTAGCAGGTTTCGATAATGACTTTCACAATTGCCGGCTTTGCGGCCTCAACAACAGCGCGGATATCTGCCTCAACGTAGGCATCGTTGCCTTCCTTGAGTGCGCCAATCTGGATGACCATATCAATTTCCTGCGCGCCGTTTTCTACGGCTTCGCGTGCTTCAAATGCCTTGGCGGCGCTCGTCATTGCCCCGAGCGGAAACCCGACAACGCAGCAGGTTTTAATCTCGCTGCCTGCAAGGGCCTGTGCGACGGTTTTTGCGTAGCAGGCGTTGACGCAGACAGAGGCAAAATTGTACTGTCTGGCTTCTTCGCAAAGGCGCAGTACATCCGCTGTGGTTGCGTCGGCTTTTAAAATGGTGTGGTCAATGGTTTTGTTCAGTTGCATTTTTATTTCTCCTCTTCTTCTGTCTGGTCGGTTTCGCCGATTTTGCTGAGCTTGTTTTCGCTGAAATCATAAATATAGGCTGCTGTTGACAAAACGCTGCTTCCGCTATAGGCTTTGTTTTCGATGCGAAGCATAAGCGGATTTTGAACGTCGGTTCTTAAGCAAACCAATACATTTTCTGCTTCAATGGCATACTCTGTTTCGGCGAGGGAAACGATTTGCCCGGTTTCTGTGCTGCCGTCACGCAGATTTGTGGGGCAGAGCAGTGTGTCCTCTTCTGTTTGTAAAAGCACCCAGGCGAGATCGGCATAATTTTCATCGTCTGTCGGTAACAGTACGGCATTGCTGGTATTTTCCTTAAATACCGGTGCAAAGACTTCGGTTTGCTTTGTGAACATAAATACGCTGCCCTTGTAGCCGTGTTCGCTTTCCATATAACCGTCAAAAAGGATGAACGGATAGCCTTGTGTTTGTTCAAGCAGCGAAAAGCGCCACACGCCGTCGAGGGTGGCGATTTCATTTGTCTTTGTCGTCGTTTTGAAAGTGATGTGCGTTTTGCCGTCCGCGCAGCGGTAGTAAAAATCGCCGCTGTTCGTGTGGGCAAATACACTGCCGTAGTCCGGCGCTTTTTCAACAGAATCCTGCAGCGCGGTTGCCGGTGCTTCCGGCGGTGTGCTTTTGCCGCATGCGCTTAAAAGCAAAAGTGCACTCAATATGATAATAAAGCTTCTTTTTTTCAAGCCCCTTCCTCCTAATCTGTCACATAATAATATCATATAATAAATTTGTCCAAAAGAAAACAAAAAAATTAATTTTTAAGAAATTTTTAACAATTCTCGTTGTTGTTGACTTTTTCAGGAATTGTAGTATAATATCTTTTAGCACTCTGAAAGAGGGAGTGCTAAAAACAAGGAAGGTGAAAGTATGGCTAAGAAACATTTTAAATCCGAGTCGAAGCGACTTCTGGATATGATGATTCATTCGATTTACACACACAAGGAAATCTTTCTGCGCGAGCTGATTTCCAATGCAAATGATGCAATTGATAAGCTTTATTATCTCTCCTTAAAGGATGAGAACATTGAATTTAACCGTGAAAACTTTTATATCCGTCTTGAAGCGGATAAGGAAAAGAAGCTTTTGATAATAACGGATACCGGTATTGGTATGGACGAAAAAGAGCTGGAGGAAAACCTCGGTACAATTGCAAAGAGTGGTTCGCTTGCGTTTAAGCAGGACAATGCGCCGGAGGAGGATATTGACATTATCGGTCAGTTCGGTGTCGGCTTTTATTCGGCGTTCATGGTTGCGGATTGTGTAACGGTTGTAACCAAAAAGTATGGCAGCGATCAGGCGTATATGTGGCAGTCTACCGGTGCGGACGGCTATGAAATCAAGCCGTGTGAGAAGGAAGAGTACGGTACACAGATTACGCTTTTCGTTAAGGAAGATACAGAGGACGAAAAGTACAGCCGTTACTTAGAAAGCTATACTTTGCGCCAGCTTGTGAAAAAATACTCCGATTATATCAAGCATCCGATCAAGATGGATGTGGAGAAGTCGCGCAAGAAGGAAGGAAGCGAGAACGAATACGAAACTTATACGGAAACTGAGGTATTAAACAGCATGGTACCGCTTTGGAAAAAGACCAAGAGCGAGATTACCGAAGAGGAATACCACGGCTTTTACCGCGATAAATTCTTTGATTTTGAGCCGCCGGCAAAAATTGTGCATACAAGTGCGGACGGCCTTGTCAGCTATACGGCACTTCTGTTTATCCCGAAGCACGCGCCGTTTGATTATTACACGAAGGAGTTTAAAAAGGGCCTGGAGCTGTACTCGAATGGTGTGCTGATTATGGACAAGTGCGAGGATTTGTTGCCGGATTGCTTCGGCTTTGTACGCGGTTTGGTGGATTCTGCGGATTTGTCGCTTAACATTTCGCGCGAAATGCTGCAGCACGACCGTCAGCTGAAGGCGATTGCGGCAAATCTGAAGAAAAAGATTAAGTCTGAGCTGCTGTCGATGCTGAAGAATGACCGTGAAGCTTATGAGGGCTTCTACAGCGCTTTTGCGCGCCCGATCAAGTTTGGCATTTATGACAACTACGGCATGGAAAAAGAATTTTTGCAGGATTTGATTTTGTTTACAACCTCGAAGGAGAAAAAGCTTGTCAGCCTTGATGAGTATGTAGAGCGTATGGCAGAAGGGCAGGATTGCATCTATTATGCCTCCGGCGAGAGTGCGGATAAAATCGATAAGATGCCGCAGGTGGAAGCGGTTCGCGAGCGCGGGTTTGAGATTTTGTATCTGACCGATGACGTGGATGAATTCATTATGAAAATCATGGGTGCATACAAGGAGAAGGCGTTTAAGTCCGTATCTGATGCAGATTTGAAGTTAGAGAGCGAAGAGGAGCAGGGCAAGGAAAGTCAGGCCAATGCGGAGAATAAGGATTTGCTTACTGCGATGAAGGAAGCGCTCGGCGATCAGGTGGAGGATGTAAAGGCAACCACACGCTTAAAGAGCCATCCGGTCTGCATTTCAAGCGTCGGTGAAATATCCGTCGAGATGGAGAAGGTATTAAACCAGATGCCGAATGACCAGAATGTCAAGGCACAGCGCGTGCTGGAAATTAATGTGAACCACCCGGTTTTTGCAAAGCTGCAGGCAGTAGCTGCCGATCAGGAAAGGCTTGCAAAATATGCCGGTGTGCTCTACACGGCTGCACAGCTGATTGAAGGAATCGCACCGGAGGATCCGGTTGCGTTTGCCAACGATATGTGTGCATTGATGCAATAAAAACAAGCCCCGCCAATCCGGGGCTTTTCTTTTTTTAAAATAACAGTAGCATTTTTGCGGGATATATGGTAAAATAAGAAAGATATCAGAAGAGAGGGAGGTCTTGGGTGTATGCCGATTAAAATTCAAGACGGGCTGCCGGCAGTATCGCAGCTGGAAAGTGAGAATATATTTGTTATGACGGAAACCGTTGCCATGCATCAGGACATCCGTCCGTTGCAGTTGGTGTTTGTCAACCTGATGCCGACGAAAATTGTGACGGAAACGCAGATTCTGCGTTATCTGAGTAACTCGCCTCTGCAGGTGGATGTGGAGTTTGTGCATATGAGCTCGCACCATTCCACGCATACGGCGGAGGAGCATCTTCTGACCTTTTATAAAACCTTTGATCAGATTCGTCACCGTAAGTTTGACGGTATGATTATTACCGGGGCACCGGTAGAGCATATGGAATTTGAGCAGGTGGACTATTGGGAGGAGCTTTGTGAGATTATGGAGTGGTCCAAAACCAACGTAACCTCCACCTTCCACATTTGCTGGGGTGCACAGGCGGGCTTGTACTATCACTATGGTATACAGAAGCATCCGCTCGATAAAAAAATGTTTGGCGTGTTTGAGCATGGTGTCAATCGCACGACGGCAAAGCTGATGCGCGGATTTGACTCGTCGTTTTATGTGCCGCATTCGCGCCATACCACCGTGTTGCGCGAAGACATTGAAAAGGTGCCGGAACTGGAAATTCTGTCTGAATCGGAGGAGGCCGGTGTATATATTGTATTTACAAAGGCCGGCAAACAGATTTTTGTGACCGGTCACAGTGAGTATGATGCGGACACGCTGCATAAAGAGTATACCCGTGATGTAGATAAGGGACTTAAAATTGATGTGCCGAAAAACTACTATCCGAACGATGATCCGAGTAAGCCGCCAATGATGCGCTGGCGCTCACATGCAAGCTTGATTTACTCCAATTGGCTGAACTATTTTGTGTACCAGATTACACCGTATAATATCAATGAAATTCAATAAACAGAAAAAGACTGCTTTTAATGACCGGACAGCTTAAAATGTATCGGTCATTTTTTGCAAATGCATTGCACCCGAGAGATCGGCAGGATAAAGAGAAACCCTTGCAGGGAGGAAAAAACATGGATTCAAAAAAACAAGTTTTAAATTTTTACAGGAGCTTTAATTGTAATCCGGTGATTTTATACGTCGGACAAAAGGCTTCTGATGAGGAGCTGAAAGCGCATATTGCCAATCTGCCGTGGAGCTGCGTGCTGACCAGCCGTCGTGATCCGGCGTTTGGCAGCTTGTTTTCCACGGAAACGAGAGGCGCGAAGGAATGCTGCAAAAAGGAAGAAATTCCCGCAAAGCCGATTAACAAGCAGGCTTTGTCGATTTTGCGTTTGTTCGGCATTGATGGCGCGGAAGAGGAAACGCCCGAATGGATGAAGCAGATGTTTCCGGACGGCGATGCGAAACAGCGCGAAGAAAATTCCAGGGATATGTTCCGCATCCTGTACTCTCTGCTGGACTGTGCAAGTCAGCTGGTGGTTATCGGCTATGATCCTGCAAATCCGCAGGAGCTGCCGATTATGGATTTTTGCCGTACGTTGGGTGATGCGCGTATTCCGGATGGCAGTGTGCATATCTGGGGTATTGATGCTGCGCAGGAAAGCAACAGACCGCTTGCCGTTATGGCAGAGCATAAACATTATGAGCTGATGGAGATGACGCTTTCTGCGGCGCTGGAGCAAAACGGGCAGACCGGTGAGAATGACACAATGATGCCGGACTACTCCGAATTGAAGGAGGATTTGTTTTACTGTGCCAATGAGCCGATTGGTATTTCATCGGATGAGCTTGTGCGCTTCCGCCATATGGCAACGCTTTTGACGGACAAGACTGTCAACGGTGTGCGTCCGTACGGCAAGGCGATGTATGAGCGATGGTTTTTTAACTTCCTGAACCTCAGCTCGACGGAAGGTCCGCAGTGGTATGGCTATCTGCCGCAGTCGAAATTTTATGTGAAGAGAAGCTTTGAAGATCCGCTTGCGGTGCTCGTGCGCAAAATGCTGGACGGCTCCATTCCGCTGGAAAAGCGCGGACCGGTCATTCTGGACGGCCCATCCGGCAGCAGTAAGAGTGTAACGCTTGCGGCGCTGGCGTACCGCATCTTTAATGAGTCGCTTTGCCCGGTTATTTTTATCAAAAATGATTCCTTCCTGTTTTACAATGAAAGTGAGGAAATGAGCAAGCTTGAGGAGCTTATGCGCCTGATTGACGAAAAGACGGAGAAAAAGATGCGCATTTTGCTTGTGTGGGACTGCTCGTCTTACCGCTCTGTAGAAGCCAATGCGCTGCGCCTGACACGTCAGCTGCAAAACAAGGGCTTCCGCTTCGTGCTGGTTTGCAGTGCATACAGTCGCGCGGTGGAAAATAATCAGGTTACGGAATACTTTAAGACAGACGAGCCGAACAAGCTGTTTGCCTGCCCGCAGGAGGAGGCACAGATTGTAAAGTGCCGTTCCTGCTATTATGTGAATGCAAGCCGAGAAATGACCAGACGCGAAATTGTGGATTTATGGACAAAAATATCAGATTATTCCGGCTTGGACTCCACCACAATCCGCTATTGGAAAAATAAATTTGAACAGCAGCAGGAAACAAATATCTTCCAGTATTTCTATCGACTGATTGCCCTTCTGCGTCCGAATCTGGAGAGCGGTCTGTCGCGTGAGGAGCAAAAGGTCTGGCAGTATGTTGAAGAGCAGGTTCGTGAAATTCTGGGCACAACGGAAACGAAGAAGCAGCCGACACAGATGGAGCTTGCGCTGATGAAGGCCGGTATCGATATTTCAAAGCTCGCACCGGCAGAGCAGGAGGCATCCTCCGAGCTCGGCGAGATTGATATGGAGGCATTTTGCCTGTGCATTGCGATGTTCAGCCGTTTTAAGCTGGAGGTGCCGTATTCCATCGCGTTTGAAATTCTGACGGGGATGTCCAATGTGAATACGGTTTATTCTATGACGCACAGAAAGCTTTTTGATATTATCACGAAGATTCCGCTCGTGTATTACGGAGAAAGTGAGACGGGTGGTGACTATGCGTTCCGATTCAGAAACGCATTCGAGGCACAGCTGTTTTTGGAGCGTAAGGACCCGAGCGGCGAAAAGCAGCTGAAGCTGATTTTGCAGATTATCAAAATTTACGGAGAAGAATATATTTACAACGGTTATGAAGATGATCGCTTCAAGAAGAATTTGATTGACTTTTTGCGCCTGATTGGTCCGAACTCGGAATATTACAGAAACAACGAGACGGAGCGCGACAGCGACCATGTGTATATTTTAAGCAAGCTGGATGAGCTGATTGCGCAGATTGATGCTTTAGAGGTGCCAAACAAGGAAACCGGCTTTGCCCAGATGACGGTTACCTTTATGCGTGAGTTTTACGGTAAGCTCTGGGACGGCAGATGTATGGACCGCAGCGCAAAAAAATGGGAGATTTGTCCGGAGGAGTTCAACGCGGAAACGTACAAGATGCGTATTTTGCAGCTGAGCAAGGCGCGTGAGCTTGCCGGGGCGTGCAGTGAGGCACTGAAAGATAAAATTGATGACCTCTCGCTCCGCTGGGAAAACAAGCAACGCCTGGTGGATGAAAAGAATTCGCTTGCCGTGGAAACTGCGCTGATTAATGCGACGGTGGAGCGACTGGAAAATGAGTATAAGGAATGCTGTGAGGCAAACGGCATCGCACCGGAGGCGAAATTCTGTACACTGCATACGGAGTATCTGGAAACCTTCCGTCAGCTGGAAAAGGTAATTTATTATAATCCGCTTAACGGCTATGCATACAATGCACTCTTTGGTGCTTTTGAGCAAATGTATGCAAAGGAAAGTGTTGCAGAGGAAAAGAAGCTGCAGTATTTAAGTGAAATTATGCCGCTGGTGGATTTGGGTACCAACCCGGATATTATCAATCGCGGTGAGCGTGAGGATGAGCTGAGTAAGCATATCCAGCGCATTTATGACTACAGCAACGACTATGCGATTACCATCGATCAGATTGAGGCGCGCGGCACGCAGGAGAATCTCAGCGAGGCGATGGAGGTTTACTTTAAGCTCTATGATGCGCTTATGGAGGCGAACAACCCGGCTGCCATTTTGTTTGTATGCCAGAAGGAGCTGAAGAACGCGGACGTTACGACCGAAACGGTGGATGTATTGACGGATGCGCAGGTTGCAGTATGCGAAAAGGTGCGCAGGTTTATGCGCTGTCAGGAAAACTATGAATGCGTATCCTCCAATGCAAATGCAATGGCACTTCTGGTGCGTGTGACCTGGATGTATTATAATAAGCGCCCGCTGACAGGCGGACGTGACCGCCAGATGACCTATATGGATGCAAAGGCGTGGAAAGAAATCAACGGTCTTTGCCGTACGTATACAGAAACGGCGGGCAGCATCGGCTATCAGCCGGTTATTATTCTGATTTATGCGCTCTCTGCAATTCAGGTCAGCAAGGACTACAGAGAAGCAAGCAATATTTTGCGTATGCTTAGTGAGGAGCGCTTCTTCAATCTGTCGAGAACAAGAACGCCGTATATGATTTGTAAAGCGGACGGCAGCGGTCAGCCGGAAACCTTCAGCGGCAGAGTTTGTGCGATTCAGGATCAGCGCAAGGGCAGCATTTCCATTCCGGAAATCCCGGACCAGCTGTTCGGCGGCAGACGTGGTGTGCATTTTGACCGACAGAACCTCGGCTTGAATACGATGCCGGAGTACAATGCCGTATTAAACAAGATTGAAATTGGTCTCGGTTATCTGGGACTGACGGCATATACGGAGAAGGGGCGCAAAGAACGAGGTGAGCAGATATGAAAAAGGGCTTGTTCGGAGAGCGAGTAGAGCTGCTCAACCGTGCGGTGCAAAAAGAGATTGCTCCGCATCTGTTTCTGGTGTGCAATTACCGTGCCCTGCCGGCGCCGACGATCCATGCGGATGCGCGCTTTTTGGCGTGGATTCAGGAGATGTATAAGGTGACGGTGGATTGTGGCGATCTGGTGCGCAATCTGGAACACATTGTGCCGAAATGGCTTTGCGGCAAACTGCCGGAACTGCGCGAGCTGGTAGAGGGGAAAATTGCCGCGCAGGTGCAGACGGTAAAGATGCTTCGTGCGATGATTGACCATAACAACGATATAATGGGCGGTGCGGAGCAGCAGGCAAACATAAAGCAGTACGAAAGCTGGATGCAGCTGCGCATCAAAAAGACTGTCCCTGAAACGGAACAGGACTATGAAGCTCTTAGCCGTTATATGCAGGAATTTGCCGAGGAATTATATAATAATTTGACGGAACTGATCAAAATGATTTCCGCCTTGGCGCAGAAGGACAAGGAAATTGTCATTCAAAAGTGGGAGGAGCAGATACTGCGTTGGTACACAAGGCCGTACGGCAATGTGTATTACGGACACCTGGCGCTGGATTATATTTCGAGAGTTCAAAGTCAGGAAGGCAGAGAATTTAAATACAGCAGCAGTAAGGAAATGAACCGCTATCTTGACCGTTGGGTTGAGGCACTTTTGTTTGGCGAGCAATTGGTTTTAATTCGTGCGTTGGAGGCCGCGATAGATGAGTTCGGTCCGAGACCGGAATTGGTCGGGAAGTTGGAGAGCACGAAGCAGGAATTGGACGAAGAAATCACCAAGCGGGGCGGAGTGCAAAAGGCATTTTTGAAGCAGCTGCCCACCCAGCTGCGCGAAACGCTGAAGATGCACAAGTGCAGTATGCTGCCGCAGGAGCTGATTACCCTGGACATTGAGCGTTGCTTCGGTGCAGTGCCGATACCGCAATAATAAAGTGAAAGCCGTCATCGTTTTTTCGATGACGGCTTTTTGGTTGTCCATAAGGTTAAAAGTGCGCTGAGACTGCCGGCGAGGATATCGGTCATTGTATCGGAAAGGGAGCCGTTTTGTGCGTTGAGGCTAAACAGAAGGTCACCGGTAAATTCGTAGAGCTCCCATACCCCGGCTGCAGCAACGGCAAAAAGTAAGCCGAAGTATTTTTGCAGCACGGTATTCGCTTGACTGTCAAATTTTATGCATAGCCGGACGCCGATAAAATAAAGCAGAATGCCGGATAAAAAGTGCAGAAGCTTATCCCAGTGCGGAACGCGCGTGTAGAATTGCAGGGATTTTCCGGCAAATACGGAAAGCAGAATAAAGGCGAGCGCCGTGCAATACACACCCGTTGTCAGCCAAGGGTGCCGTTTGTGCAGCAGGTCAAGTGCAACGATGGCGAGCACCGTTAAAAGGGCGCTGCCTGCTGCGCCGTATTGTCCGCTGTACAGGCAGTATATGCCCCAAAGCAAAGGCAAAGTGAGTGCACCTAAAGTAAATTTTTGTTGAAAGCGCATGTGGTATCTCCATACAGTAGTTAAAGTCAGTATGTGACGCCTTTCGCATTTTTATGCGAAAAAGGACATTTCCGCGGAAATGTCCTTTAATTTGTTTTTCTGTATTTGAGTGGCGGAAGCCCCATTTGTTTTTTGAAAGTTTTGCTGAAATAGGAAGTGTTTGAAAAGCCTGCCTTTTGGGAAATCTGTTCGACGGAAAGGTCGGTTTTTCTGAGCAGCTGTGCGGCATATTCCACACGGCGCAGATTGACGTATTCGCTGACGGTACAGTCAAAGCACGCGTGAAATCGCTTGTAGAGCACACTTTTTGATATGCCTGCACCTTTGGAAATGCTTTTGACGGTCAGCTCATTTTCCAGGTTTTCATGAATGAAGGTGACTGCCTTTTGCAGATTTTCGTCAAAGTCGGGCTTGAGCATGTTTTCAAGCAAAATGTGTTTTACGAGCATACTGGCAATGCGTACGACGCTCTGGATTTTGTCGGAGTCAAAAAAAGGAATGTCCATATAATATGCGTGCATTTTGTCCGTATCCAGACCCAGACGCTTGATATATTCTTCTGCTGCAGAAAAGCTTGTATCGTTTTTCATCTGTCCGAACAGGATGTAGCCGAGAATGGTATCGTTGTACAGAATCGGCACGGCAATATCCATCAGTCCTGCAGGGCAAGTGTGCATTTGTATGCGTTTGCTTTCCCGGCAACGGATTAAAAGCTGCGTGTCGGAAAGCTTGCAAGTCTTTTTGCCTTCCTCTGTATCCTGCACGCATTTGCAGTAACGGTTGTTTTCCCATTGGCTGCGGTTGCTGATGGCGCTGAAGTCCGTTTTGAACAAATCCATATTTACGCCGGTTGCGTTGTAAAAGTCCTGCAGCGTGGTGCGTATTTTCTGTATATCATAATTTACGAGCATATTGATCACCTTGTCTTTATTTTAGCACAAAACATGTTTTTGTCAATAATTTTCGTAAACAGGGAAAATAGTGCAAAAAACAAGGAAAAATTCGTCTTTTTTCAAAGTGCTTGTTTTGATACAATAGATATAGGAAAAAAGAAAGCGGTCAGCTTTCATATAAAAAAGGAGCGATATTTATGGGAAAACAAACAACGGATTTTCGTTATAATACCGGTGCGACAAGAGTGCCGTGGGCAGCAGTCGGCGAGAATTATAACGTACACGATTTGATGGAAATCATCCGCTTTTTAATGCAGGGTGAGGGTAAAGAGTATGATGATGCTTTAGAGGCAGTATGGCAGCAGGTAAAAAAATTAGATGCACTTGCAACCCCGCCGGGCAAGCTTTCGCTTGGCAGCAAGGTGGAA
>JAZSGM010000145.1:0-7609 GCA_045532715.1 Clostridia bacterium | reverse complement strand
ATTTCTGACGCGGGCGAGCAGCTCTGCCGCGCCGAAGGGCTT
This sequence comes from Clostridia bacterium, assembly GCA_045532715.1. Lineage (GTDB taxonomy): Bacteria > Bacillota > Clostridia > UBA1381 > UMGS1253 > RGIG2041. The sequence continues at coordinate 7,567 of JAZSGM010000145.1, read as the reverse complement.
TCGCACATAGTCATTTGCGCCGAGATCCAGCGCCTGCACAATCACAGCCTCCGCATCATTGGCCGAAAGCATAATGACCGGTACGGCGGATTGATTGCGGATAGCACGGAGCACTTCTCTGCCGTCTGTGTCCGGCAAGCCTACATCTAAAAGCACCAAATCCGGTCGGTGAGAAGCATTGAGCATTTTTCCGGTTTCGCCATTTTCCGCTAAGAGGACCTGGTAGCCGGCGGCATCAAGCAATGTGCGCACTAAAACGCGAATATCCGGCTCGTCTTCAATCACAAGAATTTTATACTTGCTGTCCTGCATTTTGTCCCTCCTTTCTATGAAAAAATCAGAATTATTTTACCATAAAAAAACAATTTCTGTCAAGGGATACAAGGCATTGACATTATTGGCAAAAAGATGTAGAATAATGAAAAGAAACGGGGGATGAGCAATGAACTTTTTAGAGGCGCGTATTTTAAAAGACGGTTTGGTAAAACCGGGCAATGTTTTGAAGGTGGACAGCTTTTTGAACCATCAGATGGATATTGCACTTTTGGATGAAATGGGTGAGGAGTTTCACCGTCGTTTCGGCGATAAGCCGATTAATAAGGTGTTGACGATTGAGGCATCGGGGATTGCAATCGCCTATCCTGTGGCACGTGTGTTCGGGGTGCCGCTTGTATTTGCGAAGAAATCGAAGAGTGTCAATATTGATGGCGACATGTATGTTGCGTCCGTTGAGTCGTTCACGCATAAGAATGTAAATCAGGTGATTGTATCTAAAAAGTTCTTAAGTCCGGAGGATCATGTGCTGATTATTGATGACTTTCTTGCCAACGGCTGTGCGCTGAAGGGATTGATTTCCATCGCAGAGGAGGCCGGCGCGACCGTTGAAGGCATTGGTATTGCCATTGAAAAGGGTTTTCAGGTTGGCGGCAAGCTGATTCGCGATATGGGCTATCCGCTGGAATCACTTGCGATTGTAGAGTCGATGGATGCCGAAAAGGGCACGGTCGAGTTCAGAGCACAATAATTGAACAGGTAAGTGGGCAGCTGCCGTAAGGCAGCTGTTTTTTTATTTGTTATGAAATAAAAAAACAAAAAACTATATTGACATAATAAACACTTTAGTATATAATTGTACTTGTACGAAGAAGGTTAAAAAGGAGTGGATGAAAATGTTGAAAAGCATTATTCACAGACACAGCAAAATTGATCCTTTGTCAGAAACGGAAATACAGATTATCGGAGCGGCAACGGAGCTGTTTCTCAAGCAGGGATTTTCAAAGACGACGCACAGGCAGATTGCGCAGGAATCCGGCATAGGACTCGGCACCATCACATACCATTACAGAGTAAAGGAAGATATGCTGCGGGTTCTGATTGAAGAGCTGATGGATTTTCACCTGGACATTATTGAAGGCTCGGCGGAAGAAACAAATGACAATTTATATGCCTTTGCGCTGGAGGTTGCGGTACAGATTGCGCTGTGTGAAAACGACCCGAAGGCGTGGGATCTGTATTTTTCAGCTTATAGTCACCCGGCAACCTTTGATTACATCAAGGACTGGGGTGCAAGGAAGAATTTTCATTTGCTGCAGAGCAGATTTCCGGGGAAGACGGAAGAGGAGTTCAGGCAAATTGAAAACATAGTCAGCGGCATCGAGCTTGCTGCCTTCACCACCCCTACGGACAGATATTTTACATTGAATGACAAGATATCTCTGTTTTTGGATTCAATGCTGAAAATTTATGAGATTCCCGGCGAAGAGCGCAGGAAAACCATTGAAAAGGTGGTTGCACTTGAATGTGAAAAAATTGCCGAAGAAATGTTTGACAAGTTTGTAAAAAGACTGAAATAAATGAAAAATGCGATATGAGAAATAACTCGATTTGCATTGAAGAAAGGACGGAAGCTCTATGACAAAAACGAGATTTCGCAAGTTTACAGCGTGGTTACTGACATTCGTTATGCTTATGACGATTGTGCCGGGCTTTGCACTGACCGCAAGTGCAACCGACAGTACCGAAGGAAGCACGCCTACACTTGGTGAGCGTGCCCTGTCGGGTTCCGGTAGCGAGGAAACGGCGGATATCGAGCTGTTTTCCCATGTCCACGAGTGGGTCTATACCAAAACGGACGATACAACCATTACTGCAACCTGTACTGCCACCGGTTGTCCTGATACGGATGGTGGCAGCGTCACGATTGATAAACCCTACAGTCTTTTCCTCGGTAGCCATCCGGTTGAAGCGGATGTGACCAATGATTTGATTGATACAAGCACTGAGGTAACCGTTGTATATACGGATGAGGATTCCAACACACTTCCCGGCGCGCCGGAAGCTGTTGGTAACTATACCGCTTCTATTACGCTCGGCACACAGACTGTCAGCGTGAATTATGATGTAGTCAAGGTGACAAGTATTTCGATTAATGAGGAAAGTCCGGCTTATGATGCGGAAAACAATACCTTCTATGTCAGCGAACAGCTTCGGCTGTACTTTGAAATTCATGGTGAAAATCTATCCAAGATCCACGATCCCCAGGCGGTGCTTAACAGTCGGGAGCCGGACAGAGGCGGAAGATACATCGGTGTAATGTGTGAATCCGATACGTTAATTACCGGTTATGTCGATGAGTTCAAATTGTATTTGGCGCTTACAATTGCATTTCCGAAATCTGCTTATGCGCAGCTTAGCTTCGGCAATGTAACCCATCCGGTTTATCTGAAGGAAGCCAAAAAATATGCTGTCGATGTTGCTGACACAGAAAACGGCAACATCTATACCAATATCATCAGTGTGAGCGGCGCAGCGGCACATGAGACAGTCATCCTGAACGTAGAGCCCGATGCGGGCTATGCGCTTGATACACTCTCGGCAAAGATAAAGTCGAATGGGGAACCGCTAACGATTAAGCAGGAAGGCGCTAATGTGTATAGCTTTATTATGCCGGCGGGTGCAGTTGCGGTGGAGGCAACATTTAAGACATATGTTCCCCCGGCACCTACGCCTGTTACGACTGAATTTGAGGTCGTGAAGGCGTTTAATAACTGGAGCGCGACAGACAGCTTTACTTTTGAGCTTGCCGCAGTTACTGCCGGCGCGCCCATGCCAGCCGACAGTACGGCGATTGCAACGGAACATATGCCTTCTACCTATTTCGGACCGGTGACCTATACGGAGGAGGGCACCTATCGCTACATCATCACCGAGGTGCAGGGCAATCTGCCGGGCGTAACCTATGACACGGCTGCGCACGAGGTTGTTGTAACCGTAACCAGGGACGCGGATAATCAGCTGGAGGCAGCGATTACCTATGACGGCCAAAGCAGCCTGATTATCACCAATGTCTATACAGAGCCTGCCGTAGATGTCAGCATTGCAGCTGTAAGTATCGAAAACGGTATGGAATTGGGAGGCGCGCAATTGCAGCTTCTGAATGATATAGGCGATGTTGTTGCAGAGTGGGAATCCGGTTTCGCAGCAGAAATAATTCAAGGGCTCAAGCCCAATGTAACCTACAGCCTGCGCGCTACAGCCGCACCTGGAGGCTATATCGTTCCCGGCCATGTTACCTTCTCTGTGGATACATACGGTAATGTTACCACGAGCGGCAGTATGAAGGGTGATACGGTTCTGATTGAGTTTGCCGAGACAGCTGTACATATTATGGCTGTGAAGATCAAAAATGGCAATGCGCTGGAAGGTGCACACCTTCAGATTGTCGATGGGCAGGACAATGTTTATGATGAATGGGTTTCTGATGCCGGCGCCTATGAAGCTACTGCGTTGCTTACAGGCGAAGCCTATACGCTGCGTGCTGTGGTTGCACCTGAAGGACACATCCTCCCTGGTGAAACGACGTTTACTCTTGATGAAGATGGCGATTTAATCACTACGGGCATGGTTACCGCAGACGGCACACTACTGATTGCGTTTGACGAGACCGCCATCGGTATTTCGGCTGTGTCACTTGATGACGGCGAGAAGCTGGAAGGTGCACACATCCGGATTTTGGATGCAACAAGCAGTGTTGTCGAACAATGGAATTCCGATGCGCAGGTTAAAACCATTAACGGCCTTAAAACGAATGTAGCGTATACGTTGCATATAACCATTGCGCCTGACGGATATACGGTTCCGGCAGACGGGCAATTTTCCATAGATGAGAGGGGCATGGTGAACTATACCGGCACCGTTGGCGCACATAATGTTCTGCTGGTTGAATTTGAAACAGAGATTCCGCCTGAAGTTCTCTGGGGTACCGATGCCGAAACGCTTCCGTATCGTGGTACGTGGGATGAATTTTGCATCGCTGTTTCTGACTACAATACATCCGGAAACGCTGTTGCAGTTACTTATGCAAAGCTGAATCAGGATATCGAAACGGATGTCACGGCTTGTGCGATGAAGAAACTGACCATTGATCTTTCGGGGCATGACATCATCTCCGATGCCGATATTTTTGTTTGCCGGGGTGGTGAACTTACCATCATGGATACGGCTGAAAACGACGGTGCTGTTCGCAGTGCGAGTGGTCATTGTATTTCCGTTGAGGGTGGAACGGTCCAGATCAAGGGCGGTAAGTTAACTTCCAACGGTGATGCAGCGATTAGCACTTCCGGTAATACAACGGTTATCGGCAATGCTGTGCTCAGCGGCAAGGATTATGAGGTGGAGTATCAAACAGGACTTCTTGATTTGTCCGGATGGGAAAATGCGGAAGGAAAGAGAATTGTTGCTGGTTTGTCGAATGTGTATGTCTCCGACAGCACAATCAAGCCACCGCATGGATATTCTATCCTGGATGCAGACGGCATTGCACGGACGGAAATGTTTTTAAACAATATCTACACCATTGGCAAGGTTTCTATCTATACTGTAACCTTTGTTGACTGGGATGACAAACCTTTAGGAAGCGATACAGTCGAAAAGGGCAAGCCTGCAACGGCGCCGGCAAGTCCGGCAAGAGTGGGTTGGAAGTTCACCGGTTGGGATCAGGCATTTGACAATGTAACAGGCAACCTTACAGTAAAGGCACGCTATACCGAAAAAGCAACAGTAGAAATCGACCTTGCACAGCAGGAGTATACCTACGACGGCAAGCCACATGCATTCGAAATCAAGGGAGATGTGACGGACGGTTTTAATATTACCTATGACGGTGGCGCTGTGCCTGTGAACAGCAGCCTTTGGTATGGTGTGTACATCAGCCGTCCGGAGGATGAGAACTACAAGCAGTTTGCGGGTACATCAAAAATTATCATTCATCCAAAGTCCATCAATGGTAATGACATCACCATAACCGTCAACGAGCCAAGCTATATTTATGACGGAGAAATAAAAACACCTGTGGTTACCCTCAAAGACGGTAGTACCGTTCTGACGCAGGGGGAAATCAACGGAACGGATGGCGACTATTATACAGCAGGTATAAAAGGCTCATCATCTGTTGCAGTTTGCGGTATTGAGGTTATAGGCAGAAACAATTATACTGACAGTACAGATGTGTTTTTTGAGGTGTTACCTACCTTTGTAACAGAGTTGCCTGCAACAGCAGGCGGAAAGGGCAAGATTATTCTCACAGCACCTCTTGGTAACGAAACTGTTTTGGAATATGCAGACAATACAGGCTTCGCAAATGCGGCTGATTTTGATATAAGCGGTATACAAGAGGCTCTGCCGGGCACTTATTATATCCGTGTCAAGGCACAGCCTGCAAGCGGCAACGCCTCCTATGTGCCTGCTTCGTCGGCTGTTACGGTTGCAGTACCGCAGTTTAATGCAAAAGAGCTGAATGAAAATAACATTTCTGACATTGAAGCTAAGACCTATACAGGTGAAGAAATCGAGCCTGTGCTTGAAGTCAAGGACGGCGATACTACGCTTGTACTCGGTACAGACTATGAGGTTACTTATCAGAACAATGTAAATGCAGGTACAGCAAAAGTTGTTGTTACATTCAAGGGTAACTATAAAGGCAACGCTGAAAAGGAATTTACCATTCTTAAAAAGCAGATTGATCCTGCGCTTGCGCTGACGGCACCGGTTAAAAATGCATCGCCGCAGACCGAAATCATAGGGGATGGATATACTGCGGCAGTTGTATGGTCGCCGGTGGTAACGGATAAATTCGGCTACAGCACTGAATACACAGCGACAATTACGATTGTGCCGGATAATAACCATACTACAGAGGGTATTGCGGCATATACTGTCGATGGTGCAAAGCAGGTAACCCATGAAGAAAACATTGTTACAGCTGCTTACGAAAAAACCGGCGCTAAGCCTTCAAGCGGTGGTGGCGGTGGCGGCTCAGCGACAACGTACACCGTTAAGTTTGATACCAATGGTGGAAGCTATGTGGCAAATAAAACCGTTATAAAGAATTTCAAGCTTTCTAAGCCTGCAGCGCCTGTAAAGGAAGGCTTCACCTTCGAGGACTGGTACACGGATGAGGAGCTTACAGCTGTATACGACTTTGAAGAAAAGGTTACAAAGAGTTTTACGCTCTATGCAAAGTGGCAGGTGGTGCCGAGCGAAGATGAGAATACATCCGGTGCAACCGGTCACGATTGTCCGTCTGTCGGATTTGACGATCTTGACACGACACAGTGGTATCACTATGATACGGACTATGTAATCGAAAAAAATATTTTCAGGGGCACGGCAAAAACCGAGTTTGAACCGAACGGAAACATCACGAGAGCAATGATGATTACGGTTCTTTACCGTACAGAGGGTGAACCGGAGGTTGCAGGTAATGCTACTTTTGAAGATATTGACGCAAATGCCTACTATGCAAAGGCTGTTATCTGGGGACAGCAGAACGGAATAATCAAAGGTTATTCTGCAACAGAATATGCACCTGAGCAGGCCATCCTCAGAGAGCAGATTGCAGCGATTATGTTCAGATATGCGCAGTACAAGGGCATAGATGTAAGCGTTGGGGAAAATACAAATATCCTCTCCTATGACGATTTTGATAAAATCTCGGCGTATGCAATTCCTGCTATGCAGTGGGCGACAGGCAGCGGAATGATTCAGGGCAGAACAGAAAGCACACTGAATCCGCAAGCCCTTGCCACAAGAGCGGAAATTGCAGCCATGCTGCACAGATTTATGGAAGCCAATAAGTAAATGACAGACAGAAAGCCTCCGGAGAGAAATCTTCGGAGGCTTTGCTGTTGCTTATGATTTCAAAGCGACAAGTTTGGTTTTAGGGGGGAGCATCCTGCATTCTACTCAGATTTTAAAGCAAAATCTTTACTTTACTCAGCATTAATGCCTCCTTTAAATTTGGTATCTTCATTTCATCAGAAGGCATTTACTTTGACGAATGTGCGGATAAGTGATAAAACAGGTTAAAGTTTTATCTCCTGTGATTTCGATATTAGTATTTTCAAGTTTATTATTTAAATTAGGATAGTCAAGATATAATAAAAATCCGAACCCATCACCGATTGGTACAAGGTTCGGATTTTTACTGTTTGGTGCGGATGACAGGGGTCGAACCTGCACGTCATGGACACAAGAACCTAAATCTTGCACGTCTGCCAATTCCGCCACA
>JAZSGM010000222.1:0-2556 GCA_045532715.1 Clostridia bacterium | reverse complement strand
TTTTCATTTAAGATACCTTTATACGGGATCCGATGTCGAAACACCGTAATACTTCGGGGGCGGACAAGTATAACGCGAAGGTTCGCTATTGGATTAAACAAATGCATTCAGATGAGCCGGTCGAAGCTTTTGAAGCCGGATATGAGTACACTTTGGTTTTAGATGTAACGCCCGTCAACGGCTATAAATTCGCGGACGTTAAAAAGAATGACAGCGGCTTTGACGAAAGTCCGGCTGTTGTTTATGTGAACTCTCAGCTGACACGTTGCGTCTCAGCGGAAACAAACACAAAACTCGGCCGTGCATACGATGTGACGCTTACTGCAGTCGAAGAGAAACCCGTCAGCCTTTTCCGGCGTGTTATCAATACGATCAAATGCTTTTTTGCGAAAATTGCCGACTTTTTCAAAAACCTGTTTGGATTGAAATGATTTGTGGGAGAAAAAATATGAGGCGAATATTTTGTTGTCTGAGTATATTTTTTGGAGTGGTTATGATGTTCACATTGTTCGGATGCGAAAAACAAAAATATGAGCTTCATTTTGACGGCTGGGGCTTTGAAAGCAAAAAGACTGCGTATGCTCAGGGAGATCGGGTGACAGTATATTATAAAATGATCGCCACAGATACAGATTATAATTTTTGGATCGATGAAGACGTGGCAATGTCACAAGATTACAACAGTAAAGACGGGTATGTGTTTTCTTTTATTATGCCAGGTCATGATGTGACGCTGCATTTAAAATCGCATAACAGTATGCTTCCCGAACAGCCGGAAAGTTTCCGCGTTACATTTGTCAACAATGTAGAAACCGCGGACGTCTGGGTTTTGCCGCAGACCGACGAAAACCTGAAATCCTCCCTGTGGGGAACTGCAAGCGCAAAAAACCTTGAAGCGAATACACAGTGTGATATTGCCCTTTCCAAAGCAGATGAACAGGAATTGTATATCGTCAACATCATTGACGCCGATCACACGTATTACTCCGCAAAAAACCTCCGGCTCGACGACGGCTATGTCATACGATTTACGACCGAAGATTCAAAATATGACGCGTATATCGAGGTGCTGGACGCAGACGGTGCTGTGCTGAGTAAACAAAAAGCCTTTGTCGGTGTGTTCGGTGCGAAATAAACGAAACAACGAATGGAGGAAACGAAGATGGAAAACAACATCGAAATCAGCCGTGAGGAGCTGGAACGCGCACTTGAAGAGGCAAAAAAGAAGGCGCAAGCGATGCTCGATAAAATGACGCCGGAGGAGCGCGCACAGGCTCAAACGAAAGCAAATAGGGCAATCGCGGAGGATCAGGCTGCTATGCAAAAGCTCATAAACGAAGCCAACGCCGTTATGAACAGTTATCCGCCGCAGCGAGAAATGATGGAGCGGAACACCGCGCAGGAACACGGCACGATCCCAAATCCGGGCGCGTATGCTTGTGATGCTGCGCACAAGCCGCGTTTTTGCCAAAATTGCGGCGCTCAGGCAGGCAGCGGAAAATACTGCGAATACTGCGGCAGCGCCCTGTAAGACCATATGAAAAAGCTGCTTTTGATCGCCGGGATCATCACTTTGATCGTCTGTGCTTTGTCCCTTGCTTTTGCCGTGCTAAACCTGTTCGGGTATCACCATGTTTTGGACGGATCACCGGAGCTTTACGACAGACTGCATCAGAGAATGACCGCCTTTTTTATAGCGGGCGCTGTTCTTGCCGCAGTCGGAACCGTATGTATCATACTGCATTTTAAAATCTGAATCTCACCCATCCGCAAATCGAAACTTTTTCGGTTTGCGTTTTTTTTGCGCTTTTTCAAAAAATCAGCCGATTGGCTGATGTGCAGATGAAATATACATTATAAAATAAAATATGTATAACTATTATTATGTACAGGAGGTATTGTAATGAAACACACGAAAAGAATCCTTGCTGTGCTGATGGCGCTGTTGATGCTCATAAACGGCGTTGTGCTTGCACTCGCGGATTATGAAGACGGAAAAGAATGCCCCGAATGCGGCAACTACCGTTGGGACGACTGGGTTGAGTGTTATGACTGCGGTATGTGCATCGACTGCGCGGCGGACTACATCTGCCCGTACTGCGGGGAGTGCACCTATTGCGCGGGAGACAGATGCGACGGATGCCGTGCCTGCCCCGACTGCGCCGAAATCATCTGCAGCGAATGTGATTCACACTGTTTTAAATGCGCACTTCTATACGGGGTAAACCCCGTATGGGTGCGCCGAGGATACTGCGTATCCTCCGGAGGCCATTACAGCCCGAACCATCGAGGTTCGGGCTGTTTTGCGTCACTGCGTTCCGACCAAGGGCCTGCAGCCCATTGCGGCTTCGCCTATCCCTGCCTTCAAGCCTGAAAATGCCGAACCATATAGTATGCCTAACTTTTCTAAGAAATATTCGCAAACCCATTGACAAACATATATTCGATGAGTATAATTTATACTGTATCAGTATCCACAACTGAATAACGTACTTATTTGTGCTTTGCACGATCACGGTTTTTATGCCGATACATATGGATGATTGACTGACTTGC
>JAZSGM010000014.1:0-5371 GCA_045532715.1 Clostridia bacterium | reverse complement strand
GGGTGAAACACCGGATGCAGCTCGCGCGACAGCGCCGCAGCCGATTGCACAATGGAAATTAGATGCAACGGCACCGGTAGCCACCGCACAGAACGATTTCGGCAACGCCGTTGCCTTAAAGCTCGGCAGCCCGGTTTCCTTTGCCGGCGGGCAGAGAACCTATGTTGATACAAACAACTACGCCGTAATGCCGTTGGAAACCGGCGGCAGAACCCTCGTGCCGGTGCGCTTCATTTCCGAGAAAATCGGCGGCACCGTTTACTGGGACGATGCACTGCAGCAGGTAAAAATCGTGCGCGGCAACGACGAAATTCTGCTCTATATCGGCTCAAATGAAATGACGGTCAACGGTCAGGTTACCTATCTGGATGTTCCTGCGCAGACCATCAATGACCGCACAATGATTCCGCTTCGTGCAATGGTAGAGGCGGTCGGCAAATCCGTATTCTGGGATGACCGCGGACTGATTTTAATCTCCGAAGAAGCGCAAAATCCGAGCGAAGATGCAATCGTACGTATGCTCGGCCTTTTAGATACACGCGTACTCTGGGGCAACAGTGAGCTGACCTGGTTTGACCGCCAGACCTTCGACTACAAGCTCACCCCGCAGACGGATAACACCATCCGCGTACTGGCAGGCGGCAGTGAAGTGCCCGTTATACCGACAGCGGACGGCGCAAGCTTCTCCTTAGACGGCAAAAACTACAACATTCACTTTGCAAACGACAGCTTCAAAGACCTGCTCGGCACCTCGAACCCGAGTGTTGTTGCTTCCCTGGAAATGTCGTCACAGATTATTTCCGTTTCTGAGCAGCGCGCAATCAACTACATCCCGGTACAGAGCGCCGAAATGAGCACCGGTCACGATAAATATATCTCGCAGGGTACAATTGACAATGTCATCAGCGATGAAATGATTAACCGCTGGTCAGGCTTAGGTGACGGTGCATACATCATTTATGACCTCGGTCAGAAGCAGAACATTCACTCCTTTGGCTTAGCCGTATACAAGGGCACCACAAGACAGACGCTCTTCTCCGTTTCCGTCTCCGATGACGGCGAAAGCTGGACGCAGCTGATTGATACGGAAACCTCGGGCGAAACCGATTTGTTTGACATCTTCAAGCTCGGCGATGTGCAGGCAAGATACGTTAAGGTAACCGGCTACGGTACAACCACCGGCAATATGTATAACTCCTGGACAGAGGTGCGCTTCTGGGCAAATGCCGCACAGGAGGCAGCCGATCAGGCCGATTGGAGCAAAAACGGCTTAGCCGGCACTGCAGTCTACCACATTGGCGACCAGCTTCAGCTGGCAATTTCTGCAACAAATGTCAAGGGCACAACCGTGGCAACACCGCTCGTTACCTACACTGCCGACAAGCCGGGCGTGGCGGATATCACACCGGACGGCAAGCTAACCTTCATCGGCGCAGGTGATGTAACCATCACCGCCACCTACAACAACGGCTTTAAAACGCTGAATGCAACCTTGAAGGTACGCTGTGTAAAATAAATCAATCCTCAAAAAGGACGGATGCAGTTCAATTTGCATCCGTCCTTTTTCTGCACTTAAACGAATCGTACTATAAAAAAGTCCGATTTGTGCATTGTCGCCCTGCGCTGTATATGATAAACTAAAATCAGAAAACTATATCGTAAGGAGTGTTTTTTATGAAACAGTTCAAACGCATTTTAGCCGTATGTCTCTGTCTTTCGATGCTGTTTGCGCTTCTGCCGGCGAATTTCGCCTTTGCGGCAAAAACGCAAATCATCTTTGCAGATGACTTTTCCGGCTATGCCGTCGGCGACTCGCCGCAAACCGTCAAAACCGGTGCGGGCTGGAACGACAAAGCAGTTTCCGCAACAGCAGAAGTAAAAATTGTGGAAGCGGGCGGAAGTCAGGTCCTCTGCGTGACCAATGCCGCAGAAAAAACCGGCGGTCCGCGACTCGGCAAGGCGCTCTATTTAAAGGATGTCGACGATTTAACCGTTACCTTCCGTGCGAAAACCGAAGGCAGCGCAACCGTCGGCTTTTCCGTAATGCTCAGCGGTAAAACCGAGGTGCTTTCCCGCAAGGGTGCAAGTGCAGACTGGACAGACTTTAAAGCCGAAATCGACTTAAAGAACAAAAAATACTTTATTTATGCAAACGAAAAACTCGAGAGCAAGGGCGAATTTACACAGGAGCTCGCCTCCGATGTCACCTATATCCGTTTCGGCGGCTCTGTTCGAAACGGCGGCTGCACCTTCTATGACGACATTTCCATTTCAACGAATACGGACATAGATGCCGCTAAGCTGTTTGACGCAACCAATATTACGGGCGGCGGTGCTGCCGGAGAGGCAGGCACAACCGGTCCTGTCGCAGACAGCGACCACAGCACAGATTACAAAGCAGCCGCGGCAGTTAAGAAGCACGCGCCCGCCGGCAATACGGTGATTTTTGAAGACACCTTCAACGCGCGTGCAGCAGGCAGTGCAGTAGAGCACAGCGCTGCAACCGTCGGTCAATGGTCCGAGCGCGCAACCTCCGCAACCGTAACCTATACGGCAGAAGACAAGGACGGCGACCGCGTCCTGCAGATTACCAACTCTGCGGCAAGCGGCGGTCCGCGCATCGGTAAAACCATCTACCCGGCAGGTATAAGCACAGTATATATTTCCTTTATGGTGCGCACCGCCGGCTCGGCAACGGTCAACTTTTCTGCCTACAACGGTATGGCAGACGGTGTGCGCGTAACCGGCACGCAGGCAGAGTGGGCCGCTTACGAGTTTATGCTGGATATCAAAAACAAAACCTATATCTGCTATAAAAACGGTGCCGAAACAGGCAGCGGCACCCTCGGCGCAGATTTGGACAGCCAAATCACCTTCCGTTTCGGCGGCTCGGTGAAAAACGGTGGCTGTACCTTCTATGACAACATCTGTATTTCCACACCGGATACGGTAGACACAGCCTTGGTGCAAACCGGTACCACAGGCGAAATGACAACCAAGGCACAGTACACAGAAAAAGCAGAGCAGGGCTACAAGGGCGAAAGCGCACAGGCCGTCAGCACACCGGAAGGCGCAACCCAGCTGTTCTACTACGACAACAACAAGGGCGGCGAAACCATTTCCCTCGGCACAAATGCCGCATGGTCAAAGCTGCAGACCTCCGAAACCTTAAAGGCGCTGACCGTCAGCAAAAACGAGCTGATTGTCGCGGTAAATCCGCGCGCAACCAAGGTGCGCTCCGCCTTGACAAAGAGCTTAAGCCTCGGTGAAAAATCCAAGGATTTAACCATTGAATACAGTGTATATTTCATCGGCAATTCCGGCGCAAGACTCGGTTTGATGGCAAACTCCTCCATCGACCTGCTCAGAGATACCCCGGAAATTACCCCTGCGCATCCGGCGGCAAAGCAGGGCTGGAACCACATCAAATATACAGTGGACCTGCAAAAGAAAACCTACACCGCCTATGTAAACGGACAGGCAATCGAAACGGATGCTCCGTTTGCAGCAACGGCAACCAACTATGCCGAAATCATTGTCGTGTTCAATTTCACCAACAACACTTCCGATGAAATTGTTCTTTTAGACAATGTTGTAATGTATACCTATACCCCGATTGAGTATTCCACGCTGCTCTTCGGTAGCGAGGGTGTAACGTGGGAGAAGGTGAAGGGCAGTCCGATTACGAGAGACAGCTTTGTTTCCAATCTGCGGGCGCATCCGCGCGTGCTCATCAACAGCTGGGATGCCATCCGCGAAAAAATCGCAACCGACAAAACCTGCGCGCAGTGGTTTGTCAATGTGACGGAAAGCGCAGAGGAGCTTTTGGTTGCCGACAATGTACCGTACGTCTTTGACAATGGCAGAAACTGGCTCTCCGGCGCAAGAAACGTGCGTACAAGACTTGTGATTTTGTCGTTTATGTACGGCGTGACCGGCGATGAAAAGTACAAAGCCCGTGCGCTGGAGGAAATGCGCTTTGCAGCCAAGCATCCGGACTGGTCCAACTCCGCACCGATTATCTCTTCCGAGTGTATGATGGGCTATGCCATCGCGTATGACTGGATGTACCACGGCTTAACCGACGACGAAAAAGCCGAAATCCGCAAAACAATTTGCGATAAGGCACTCTGGCAGTTTATCCACTCCTACGAAGGCAAGAGCGCGGTAGAAATCGGCAAGGGTACGTCCAACCGTACCACCGTTGCCAACAGCTGCGGCTTAATGACCGCCGTTGCCATTGCCGACGAAATGCCGGAGGTGGCAAACTATGTATACGAAAACGCGTTAAAGCATGCACGACTTCCGATACTTGCCTACAGCGAGGATGGCGGCTTCCCGGAAGGTACGATGTACTGGGAATACTCCACACGCTTTGCCGTGCTCTTAATGGCAACCCTGCAGGCAGCACCGGTAGAGGGGTATAAACACGACGAGGCTGCGCAGTGGTTCTTTGACCGCCCGCAGATGAAAAATACTCCGAAATACAACATTTACCTAAACTCGACAAATCAGAAATTCAACTTCGGTGATGCAAACGATGCGCTCGTTTACAGCCCGACGCTGTACTGGTTTGCAAGCTTTACAAACGAACCGTTCTATAAGTGGTACGAAAGCGATATGCTCGAAAAGCATCAGGCAAGCTTTAAGGGTCTCGATGCCGTGCAGGCAATCATCTGGTACGACGACAAAATGTCCACCGACCACATCGAGCAGATTTCGCCGGACGCGCTGTTTAATTCCGAAACGGCAGCCGTAGCAACCATGCGCTCGTCCTTTGCCGACAGCGGCGCACTGTTTGCGGCGCTGCAGGGCGGCAGCAACAAGACGGGACACATGCACAAATCGCTCGGTAACTTTGCACTTGATGCCAACGGGCAGCGCTTTATCAGCACAGTCGGCGCATCGAACTACTCCTCGCAGTTTGACTCAAGCTACTACTATGTAAGACGTACGGAAGGACAGAACACCATCCTCTTTAACCCGGATGCTTCCTTCGGTCAGAGCTTAGATGCACTGGCAATGTTTACAGATTTCAAATCCGACGAGGACGAAGCATATGCCGTGCTCGATATGAGCCAGACACACACGAGCGTAGCAAGTGCACAGCGCGGTATGTTTATGACAAAGGGGCGCCGCTCCGTTGTCATTCAGGACGAGTTTAAAATGAACAAACCGTCCGAAATTTACTGGTTTGCACAAACCCTTGCCGAAATTACGCTCGCAGAAGACGGCATGAGCGCACTTTTAACGAAAAACGGCGAAAGAATGCTTGTAGTGCTCAGCGATGCACCGGCAGGCGCAAAGCTGTCCGTTATGGAAGCAAAGCCGCTGCCGACCTCCCCGATTGCAACGGACGAAATCCAGAAAA
>JAZSGM010000129.1:0-20060 GCA_045532715.1 Clostridia bacterium | reverse complement strand
ATTCTCGGCAGAATCAGCATGTTCAATATAATTGTAGACCTTACGGATACAGATGCACAAGCAGGCGCACCGGTTATACTTGGCTGCAATCCGATTTTAATCAATGCGTCTGTTACACGTGAATATATTTAGGAGTAATTTTATGTTTGAAAAACTGGCATTTATTGAAGAAAAATACGAAGAGCTCGGCAGAAAAGTCATTGACCCTGCGGTAATTGCAGACAATGAAGCCTACAGAAAATACTGCAAGGAGCATGCAGACATTTCCCCGATTGTAGAAAAATACCGCGAATACAAAACTGCAAAGGAAACCATTGCGGACGCAACAGAGATGCTTGCAGATAACGATGATAAGGAAATGGAAGAAATGTTACGGGCTGAGATTGCCGAAGCGAAGAAAAACATCGAAACTTACGAGCAGGAATTGAAAATTCTACTCTTACCAAAGGATCCAAACGATGAGAAAAACGTTATCATCGAAATCCGCGGCGGTGCCGGTGGTGACGAAGCTGCACTGTTTGCCGGCAGCCTTTTGCGTATGTACAGTATGTATGCTGAAACAAAGCGCTGGAAGGTCGATATGATGAACTCAAACGAAACCGACATCGGCGGATATAAGGAAGTTTCCTTTATGATTGAAGGTGCCGGCGCATACAGTCGCTTAAAATTTGAAAGCGGTGTACACCGTGTACAGCGTGTGCCGTCTACCGAATCAAGCGGACGCATCCACACCTCAACAGTTACAGTTGCCGTACTGCCGGAAGTGGAAGATGTGGAAGTGGATATTAATCCGAACGATTTGAGAATTGATGTGTTCCGCGCAGGCGGTCCGGGCGGACAATGTGTCAATACAACCGACTCCGCCGTGCGTGTTACGCACTTACCTACCGGTCTTGTCGTGTCCTGTCAGGACGAAAAGTCGCAGCACAAAAACAAGGACAAGGCGCTGAAAATTCTACGTTCCAGACTTTACGATTTGATGTGCGAGCAGCAAAATGCTGAAATTGCGCAGAACAGAAAAAGTCAGGTCGGCACCGGTGATCGCAGCGAGCGTATCCGCACCTACAATTTCCCGCAGGGGCGTGTAACAGATCATCGCATCGGCTTGACATTGCACCGTCTGGAGGCTGTCCTCAATGGCGAACTTGACGAGCTTATTGATGCGCTTAACACCGCAGACCAAAGCGAAAAATTAAAGGCAGAAGCTGAATAACAGAAAAAACTTGTGCTTGCACAAGTTTTTTCAGGAAAATACGTCAAGTTTTCTATACATAATAAGTAAACTTATATTTTCATTAAGGAGTGTTAAATATGGAAAATTTCAAAACGAAGCTCAAATCCCTGCGCACCGATCGCGGCATCAGTCAAAACGCGCTTGCGCAAGCCATCGGTGTAACACGCGCAGCTGTCAATGCCTGGGAGCTTGGCAAAGGATACCCGAATGCCGTATGCCTTGTGCAACTTGCAAAGTATCTGAACGTGTCCACAGACTATCTATTAGGCTTGACAACATCTTGCAGTATTGACATAAGTCAAATGCCACAAAATGAGCGTGAAATTGTTTTGCGCCTGGTCAGCTGCTTTAACAAATAAGTCGCGTTCCAAGCAAAAGTATGTACCCCGGCAAGCCGAAAATACCGCAAAATGTGCATGTGTAAATATTCAACCCGATGACAATGCCATATGCAGCAGCGACGGTATTAAATGCAGCAATACCGCCCATACCGAGCGCCATACGCAATAAAAACCGCAAAGTAAATCGAATTGCTTTCGCAAAAGAAAACACAAAAAAGTAAATCAATACGGCGCAGATTCCAACTGCAAAAGCCGTATACGCATTCCAGGTCATATCGCTCACCTCTTTTCAGAAAATGCCAAAAGGCTGCCGTGATCCGTAAGCCCCTTCTCTTTCGCATGTGTGAGTAGATAGTGATACTTTGCCTGACAAGCTTTAATCTGATAAGCATACATATCAATTAAAACCGGATCTGTTGCATAAGAAAAATTTTGCGTTGCACATTCAAGCTCGTACTTGGCATGTAATATATTGCGCAAAAGAACCTTTTGTTCTGCGCGTTCTGTCTGACTTTGCTTTTGTACTTTTGACTTTGCTTTCATATTTATCCGCCTCGATTCTCAGTTTTATTATAAGCTGACAAACGGATAAATATACCGCACATTCGTCTGCGGCATTGTATATACTTTAGCAATAATTTCCATAAATTGTAAATTTTCTATTGCTTTTTTAATAATTATGTGTTAAACTAAGTTTGCTGGTAAAATTTTACATTTTAAAATATAGGAGGACAAGAAGATGAACAGAGAAATTTCAGTAGTATTAGCAGATGACAGCGAGGATTTTGTAAAATCCGTCAAAGATTATCTGGACACCGTAGATGGCATACGCGTTACCGGCGCTGCCAGCAACGGACACGAAGCCCTGGAGATGGTGCGCGATCTAAAACCGGATGTACTGCTTCTGGATATGGTTATGCCGCAGCTTGACGGTCTTGGTGTGCTTCAAAAAATCCGCAACACCGCTTTAGAAAAGCGTCCGGTTTGTATGACGCTTTCCGGCGTCAGCCAAACACGTACCATCCAGCGCGCCATGGAGCTTGGCAGCTCCTATTTTATGATGAAGCCGTTTGAAATGGAGGCACTATCGGAGCGCATTTTTGAATTTGCCGGTGTTCAACAGCCATTAAATGCTACGGCTGTTGCTCCAAAGGCCAACATACAGCATACCGTTGTAAAACCCGAGCCAAAGGATTTAGAACGTATAGTCACTTCGCTGATTCACGATATCGGTATCCCGGCACACATCAAAGGCTATCAGTTTATCCGCAGTGCAATCCTGATGGCCGTCGATAATATTGAAGTCATAAACCATATTACAAAACAGCTCTATCCCGACCTTGCGAAAATGTACAAAACCACGCCAAGCCGTATTGAACGCGCTATCCGTCACGCAATTGAGGTTGCTTGGAACCGCGGTCACGTCGATACGATGGAGCGCTTGTTCGGCTACACCATATCCGCCGAAAAGGGCAAGCCGACCAACTCAGAATTCATTGCCATGCTGGCAGACCATTTAAGACTGCAAATGCGTTAAAATAAGGAGTTAAAACTCTGTTTACGAGTTTTAACTCCTTTTCTGCTTCACAATCCCTATTTTCGCTACATTTCTTATCCCTTTTTATTGACTTGGATACGCAAAAAGTGGTATAATATAATGAATTATTGTTATTAGGAGTCTAAGCTATGTGGAAAGCAGATAAATGGCAGGATTACGAGTTAATTGACAGTGCTTACGGCGAAAAGCTGGAGCGCTGGGGTAAATACATTTTAAGACGTCCCGACCCGCAGGCAGTATGGAATGTGCGCACCTCCCCTTTATGGGACAAGGCGGACGCGGTATACCATCGTGCAAACACCGGTGGTGGTCATTGGGAGTTTCACAACAAAAAGATGAAGGAGCGCTGGGAAATTGATTTTGGTGATTTAAGCTTTTGCATCAAACCGATGGGCTTTAAGCACACGGGACTTTTCCCGGAGCAGGCAGTTAACTGGCTGTGGTTTTCTGATTTAATCCAAAACGCCAGCCGTCCGATTCGCGTGCTCAACTTATTTGCATACACCGGCGGCGCAACCGTTGCCGCATTAAAAGCCGGCGCAAGTGTTACACACGTAGATGCATCCAAAGGCATGGTCAGCTGGGCAAAGGAAAATGTCGCAGCAACAAACTTAACTGATGCACCGGTGCGCTACATTGTGGATGACGTATTAAAATTCGTTGCGCGCGAAAAGCGCCGCGGAAAGCGCTACGAAGCCATTATTATGGATCCGCCATCCTACGGCAGAGGTCCCGGCGGCGAAGTATTCAAAATCGAAAACGAGCTGTATTCGCTTGTAGAGGCATGCAGCGAAATCCTTTCGGACGAGCCGCTCTTTTTCCTGATCAATTCCTACACAACCGGTCTTTCGCAGACCGTACTGACCAACGTACTTTCCCTGATTTTAAAAGACCGCTTCGGCGGAAAAATCACCGCAGACGAAATCGGTATCCCGATGACAGCAAAAAGCGGACTTGTTCTCCCCTGCGGCATTTCCGGACGTTGGCAGGAAAAATAGTTTCGAGGTAATGACGAATGATTCAAACACAAAACCTAACACATACTTATCCCGGCGACGAGACATCTGCACCGAAAACCGTTTTAACAGATATATGTATGCAGGTCAAGGAAGGCGAATTTGTTGCCATCGTTGGGCATAACGGCAGTGGAAAATCCACCCTTGCCAAGCATTTTAATGCAATCTTGTTGCCGAGTGGCGGCAAGGTGTATGTCAACGGATTAGATACGGAAGATGAAAATCTGCTCTTTGAAATCCGCAAGCAGGTTGGCATGGTCTTTCAGAATCCGGACAATCAGATTGTAGCGGCCGTTGTAGAAGATGACGTTGCCTTTGCACCCGAAAACCTCGGCGTGGCACCCGACACCATCCGCGTACGCGTAGATGACGCACTCAAAAATGTTGGCATGTATGAAAAGCGACTTTCTGCGCCACATCATCTGTCCGGCGGTCAGAAGCAGCGCATAGCCATTGCAGGCATTCTTGCAATGCAGCCGAAGTTCATCGTTTTGGACGAGCCGACAGCTATGCTCGACCCGATCGGTCGCCGCGAGGTGTTAAACACAATCAAAAAACTCAATCGCAAGCACGGCATGAGCGCTGTACTGATTACGCACTATATGGACGAAGCCGCGCAAGCAGACAGAATAATCGTAATGCGTGAAGGCAAGGTCTTTATGGAGGGCACACCGCGTGAAATCTTCTCGCGTGCGGATATGCTGCGCACAACAGGACTCGATATTCCGCAGGCGACAGAGCTTGCACAGCTGCTTAAATCAGCCGGCATACCGATTCGCGATGATATTATCTTTGTAGACGAATGTGTAGAGGAGATACTGAAACTGCTATGATTCGATGTGAAAATGTAAGCCATACCTATCAGAGCGGTTCTCCGTTTGAGAAAACTGCGCTGAAAAATATAAATTTAGAAATCCGCGAAGGTGAACTTGTAGCCATTATCGGCCATACCGGCAGCGGAAAATCCACCTTAATCCAGCATTTTAATGCCTTAGAAAAACCAACAGAAGGCAAGGTCTATATCGACGGTGTTGATTTGTCGGCACCCAAGCTAAATCTAAAGCAAATCCGTCAGCAGGTTGGTCTGGTCTTTCAGTATCCGGAGCATCAGCTGATGGAGGAAACCGTACGCAAGGATATTGCCTTTGGACCGAAAAACATGGAACTGAATGCAGCAGACGTAGAAGACCGCGTCCGTAGTGCCGCTCTGTCCGTCGGGCTGAAGGAATCCCTTTTAGACAAATCCCCCTTTGAACTGTCCGGCGGCGAAAAACGCCGTGTAGCTATCGCCGGTGTACTTGCAATGGAACCGAAGGTGCTGATTCTGGACGAACCGACCGCAGGGCTTGACCCTGCCGGCAGAGATGAACTTTTATCTTTGATTCAAAAATTACACGACTGCGGAATGACCATTGTGCTTGTTTCTCACAGTATGGAGGATGTTGCAAAAATTGCAAAACGCGTGCTGGTTATGAATGACGCGACCATTATCCGCTCCGGCACTGTCGCTGAAATCTTTTCCGAAGCTGCTCTTTTGCAAAGCATCGGCTTAAATGTGCCGCAAATCAGTCAGATTGTCGCAAAACTGCGCGACAAGGGCGTAGACATTCCGAAAGAAATCTATACCACAACAGATGCCGCAACGGCACTGATCAAGCTTTTAAAGAAGGACTAAGCTATGTTTAAAGACATTACACTCGGACAATATTATCCCGGCAACTCCTTTGTGCACCGATTGGATCCGCGCATAAAGATTCTTCTGACGCTTACCTATATCATCCTTTTATTCTGCGTCAAGAATTTCAGCGGATTTCTTGCCTTTGCACTCTTTACGCTTGCCGTAATCTCTGTATCCAGGCTTCCGCTGGGGTATGTACTCAAGGGATTGAAGCCGATTTTGTTCATTATTGCTTTTACGGGTGTCATTAATCTGTTTATGACACCGGGCAAAATCTGGGTACGCATTCCGTACACGCCGCTCGTCATTACCTATGAGGGCATAAAAACGGCGCTGATGATGATTATCCGTTTGATTTTCTTAATTATGGGCACTTCGGTGCTGACGCTCACCACCTCCCCGCTTTCCCTGACGGACGGCATAGAAAAGCTTTTATCGCCACTCAGGAAAATCGGTGTCCCGGCACATGAGCTGGCGATGATGATGTCGATTGCGCTTCGCTTCATACCGACGCTTCTGGAGGAAACCGAAAAGATAATGAAGGCACAAACCGCACGCGGCGCCGACTTCGAATCCGGCAATCTGCTGCAACGTGCCAAAGCACTGATTCCATTACTCGTACCGCTTTTCATCAGTGCGTTTCGCCGCGCAGACGAGCTGGCAATGGCAATGGAATGCCGCTGCTACAACGGTGGCAACCACAGAACACGTATGAAAGAAATTCACATCACAGCAAATGACCTGCTTGCAACAGGCATCACGGTGCTGTTTCTTGCAATTGCGCTTTATATCGGCCTTATGCCATCTCTGATTTAGGAGCTCCTCATGAGAAATATTTGTCTGACAATTCAATACGACGGCACAGGTCTGCACGGCTGGCAACGGCAAAACGATGCCATGACCATTCAACAGCTAATGGAAGATGCCGTTTTAGCGCTCACGGGCGAAAACGTCCATATCGTTGGCTGCGGTCGAACAGATGCCGGCGTGCACGCGCTCGCCTATGTTTGTAATTTCCATACGCAGGCAAGTATTCCCGATGAAAGCTTTCCGGCAGCAATGAATACAAAGCTCCCGGCCTGCGTACGCGTTATATCTGCAAATACTGTCGTCGATGCGTTTCATGCACAATTTGATGTTGTGCGCAAGCGCTATATCTACAAAATTCAAACCGCAAAGATCCCGAATGTATTCCTGTCACCGTATACCTGGCACTGTCCGTATGTCTTGGATATCGGCAAAATGCAAATAGCTGCATCGCACTTTATCGGCGAGCATAATTTCGAGGCATTTTGCGCCAGTGGTGCAACCGTCACAAGCTTTGTGCGCACCATCTATGCACTGTCCGTCACCAAAGATGCGGACGGTGTAATCACCATAGATGTATGCGGCAACGGATTTTTGTACAATATGGTCCGCATTATCGCCGGTACCCTTGTCAGTGTCGGCAGTGGAAAAATTAACGCAGAAGATATCCCACAGATTATCGAAAGCCGTGACCGTACGCGTGCCGGTATGACTGCACCGCCGCATGGCTTATATATGGCAGGAACAGAATATAAATCAAAGGAGAACGAATGATGGATGCGCCGGACAGAAGAAACCGACTCAAGGATGTAGATGCGGTTCGTTTCAAAGAACAACCGAAGAAAAAAGCGAGCAGATGGCTTATATTTGCTCTCTGTGTGCTTGTATTGCTCATTTTCACCGCTTTAGCCATACTTGGCTACAAGTACATTTCTGAGCAGACGCAAACAACCGATACAGCAATCACAGCGCACGTACTGACAACCGACACCGCCAACACGGAGGAAGGCGATGTAGTCTATGCGCCGTACAGAAGCAGTATCGTGATGGCTTCACGCAATGAAGTGCGTTGCTATAACACAAAAGGTGAAACAGAATGGGAATTGGATATCGGCGTTTTAAACCCGATGATCAAAGTAAACGGTGGCTATATTCTGATTGCCGGCAAAGATACCAAAGATTATCTTTTAATCAAGGACGGAAAAATTCTGATTCAAGCCAACTCTACCTATAGCATTTTAAACGCCGGCGTTTCAAGAAACGGTGCTTTCTTTCTCGTAGAGGACGAACCGTATTACAAAGGCCTTCTGACCGTGCGCAACACAAAGAACAAGGATATGTTTGTCTGGCATTCGGGCAGTTCCTACATTATAGATGCTATTTTTAACGAACGCAGCTCTCAGATTGCCGTCACGACGTTAAGCGCCGCACCGCATACAGTATCCGATGGACAGACAGAAAGCACCTATACTTCTTCCCTGCATCTGTTCAAACTCCATGAATCTACACCATACAAAAGCTATGATTATGACAGACAAATCGCCACAAATGTATTTTTAGCTTCCGGCCGCTACATTGTTGTAACGGACAGTAGTGTAGAAGCCTATTCGGCTACCAGCGGTGAAGCTTTATGGAACTACAGCATCACACCGCACACACTGCAACGCACTGACTTTGAAGCAAACAGGCTTGCGCTGCTTACGCTATCGGAAGATGGCTCACAATCACTTCATATTCTGTCAGCTGACGGTAGCCTTGCCGGCAAAACAGACGGTCTTAAAAACGCCGGAGCCATCAGTATGACAAGCAATATTATTGCCGTCGCAAGCGGTAGCACCCTGAATGTCTATCGCGCAAACGCTGCGCACCAATATACTGTTTCTCTGCCGAAAACCTATAACGATATCTGTTTGTTCAACAACGGTCAGTATCTGCTCGGTGCAAACAATATCGTCCTGGACATTCTTTCTGCAAAGTAAAAGGAGTATAAACAGATTATGCCATACATATTAGATATTATTATTCTTGTAATCATAGTCTTTTGTATTTTACGCGGCATTCACCGTGGTGCCGTTCGCACCGCTTTTGCACTTTTATCCTTTGCTGCGGCACTTATTCTGACTTTTATGTTTGCATCACCTGTAACGCAATATATTGAAAAGCAGCCGTTCGGACAAAAAATGCACGAAACCATCGAAGAAGCATTGAATGAAAGCATCAGCAAAATCATCAGCACAGCATTGCCTGATATGACAAGCGGAATACAAAGCGACCTATCAATTGAGATTCCAAGCAATTTTTCACTTGACATTCCAAATACACCGGAAAGTATTTTAGAAACACTTTCCATTCCCGAAAGCATGAAAAAATCTCTGTTTCTGCAGAGCGACTTTTTTGTACGCAACCAAGATATGCCTGCGAAAAATGCGGTTGCAACCACACTCGCAAGCACCTATATGAAGGCGTTATGCACAGGAGCGCTTTTCCTGCTGTTGCTTTTGCTTATGCGTGTTTTTCGTTTCATTGCAGAACAGATATTCAAATTGCCGCTTTTGAAGGATCTTAACCGGGTCATTGGCGGCGTAGCAGGGCTTGTAAACGGCATCATCGTTTCGATGCTCGTTTTAAGCGGCATCAGCCTTTTTTCTGCAGTTTCTGATGCATCCTGGCTGATTTCCGCAAAGGAAACCTCTTTAATTTTCAAGTTTATGTATGAAAACAATATTCTTCTTTCCGCAATTTTGTAAAGGAAGGTATCGCTATGACTGACTACGAAATTTTACAAACCAAGCCGCTCTCCGAGCTTCGCAGCTATGCAAAGCAATTGGAGCTGACCGGCGTAAGCAATCTAAAAAAAAGTGAGCTTGTCGAACGCATCGCTGCTGAATGTATAAAACGCAATGCTGCTGAATCAAGTCCCACTCCATCCCCTGAAAAGTCCCCGCGCGAAAAGCAGCGACCGAATGATGTTTTTGAGGTCAAGGGCTTTTTAGAAGTACACGAAGACGGCTTCGGCTTTATACGATTTGACAATTATGAATCCAGCACCAAGGATGTTTATGTCGCCAACTCACAGATTCGCCGCTTTAATTTAAAAACCGGCGACGAAATCTGCGGTGATGCCCGTCCCCTGCGTGAGGGCGAAGATAATAAATACTGTCCACTTCTATACATTCACAAAATCAACGGTGACAAGCCTGAAGCAGCCATACGCAGAAAATCCTTTGACTCACTTACGCCGGTTTATCCGGACAAACGCATTTCTCTTGAAACAACAACAAATGCATATTCCATGCGTTTGATTGATCTTGTGGCACCAATCGGTTACGGACAGCGCGGACTGATCGTTGCGCCACCAAAGGCCGGCAAAACAACGCTGCTGAAAAACATTGCACAAAGCATCGAAAAAAACTGTCCTGACGCGCGACTGATTGTATTGCTCATTGACGAACGGCCCGAAGAGGTCACCGATATGAAGCGCAGCATTCAAAGCGAAGTCATTTATTCTACATTCGATGAAACACCGGAGCATCACGTAAAAATTGCAGAATTGGTATATGAACGCGCACAACGTCTGGTAGAGCAAAAGAAGGATGTCATCATTCTGCTCGACTCCATTACGCGTCTGACGCGCGCTTATAATCTGACTGTCCCTCCGACAGGGCGTACGCTCTCCGGCGGTATTGACCCGGGTGCGCTGCATAAACCAAAAAAGTTTTTCGGCGCAGCCAGGAACATCGAAGAAGGCGGTAGTCTGACCATTCTTGCCACAGCGCTTATCGAAACCGGTAGCCGTATGGACGATGTCATTTTCGAAGAATTCAAGGGCACAGGCAACATGGAGCTTCGTTTAGACCGTCAGCTGCAGGAAAAGCGTGTTTTCCCTGCAATTGACATTGCAAAATCCGGCACGCGCCGCGAGGAAGCTTTACTTTCCGGTGATGAGCTTTGCGCCGTATGGACCATCCGTAAGGCAATGAGTCGTATGGGAACCGTAGATGTAACAGAAGAGATTTTAGGCAAACTGACACGCACCAGAAGCAACAAAGACTTTATTGAAAATATAAACAGCACAATGGGGAAATAACATGTTAGAAATCTATTTAGACAATTCAGCAACCACCAAGCCGTACAGAGAGGTGAATCAAGCATATCTCGATATGTCCGAAATTTGCTATGCCAATCCTTCCTCACTGCATACATTCGGTATGCGCGCTGAAAAGGAAGTCAAAAATGCACGTTCCGTGCTTGCTGAGATATTAAGTGTGCAGAAAAAGGAAATTTATTTCACCTCCGGCGGCACAGAAAGCAATAATATCGCAATTTTAGGCTATGCACGCGCAAACAAACGTCGTGGCACGCACATCATCACCACTAAAGTCGAACATCCGGCCGTCGGTGAAGCGGTAAAACAACTCGAAAGCGAAGGCTTTGAGGTAACCTATCTCGACGTAGACGAAAACGGTCGCATCCGTGCAGAGGATTTTGATGCCGCTCTGCGCACAGACACGATTTTAGCCGCAATTATGTTTGTAAACAATGAGGTTGGCGCAATTATGCCGATTGAAAAGCTAAAGCCGCTGATGAAAAAGAAGTCACCAAACGCAGCGCTCTTTGTCGATGCAGTTCAAGCCTTCGGCAAGATGCAGATTAAACCGGAAAAGCTCGGCATTGATATGATGAGCATCAGCGGGCATAAAATTCACGGACCGAAAGGTATCGGTGCCCTGTACGTCAGGGACAAGACGCTGATAAAACCAATTGTCTATGGCGGACATCAGCAAAACAACCTGCGTTCCGGCACAGAAAACACACCTGCAATTGCAGGACTTGCCGCTGCAGCGCAACTTGCATTCAAGGACGTGAAAAAACAAGCAAAAATCAAAGCGTTGCGCGACATGCTCAAAGCCGGTGTGCTGACGCAAATCGATAACGTTGTCATCAACAGCGATGATTTATGCCTTGAAAACATACTCAATATTTCATTTCTCGGTGTGCGTTCGGAAATTTTATTGCACGCACTCGAGAGCAACAACATTTATGTATCTGCAGGCTCTGCCTGCGCATCCAACGCGCCAAAGCCCTCCCCGACTTTGACAGCAATGGGCAAAAACACAAAGGAAATTGACAGCGCACTGCGCTTCAGCTTTTCGGAATTTAATACGGCAATGGAAATCCAGGAAGTAATCCGGGTTTTGGTAAAGGAAGTTGCCGAAATCCGCAAATACGTAAGATGAGGTAGAAGATTATGCAGGAAATACTTTTGGTGAAATATGGTGAAATTATATTAAAGGGCTTAAATCGCCCTGTTTTTGAGGCTGTATTGGTAAAAAACATACGTCGCACCCTCGCTCCCTTCAAGGGACTTAAAATTTATGCTGCGCAAGCGACAATTTATATCGAGCCGGCGGAAGATACAGATATGGACGATGTCGCAAAGAAGCTGTTAAATGTCTTTGGTGTACTGAGCGTTACACGTGCATGTGTCGTCGAAAAGGACTTAAATAAAATCATGAAGGCGGCTGTAGAGTACTGCGGCGAAGCGCTGGAGGGAAAAACCTTCAAAGTGGAAGCCAAGCGCGCTGACAAGAAATTTGCATACAAATCGCCTGAAATCTGCCGCGCAGTCGGTGGTTATCTGCACGACAAGGTGAAAGACCTTACCGTGAACGTAACCAATCCGGAATGTGTAGTGATGGTTGAAATCCGCGACTATGCCGCATACGTATATTGCGGCAAGCAAGCCGGCCAGGGCGGTTTACCGACCGGTACGGGTGGCAAGGCTTCCTTGCTCTTATCCGGCGGTATTGACTCCCCCGTAGCCGGTTATATGATGGCAAAGCGCGGCCTTGAAATTGACGCCATCAATTTTTTCAGCTATCCTTACACCAGCGAGCGCGCAAAAGAAAAGGTCATGGAGCTGGCAAAAATTCTTGCAGGCTACACAGCAAAAATCAATTTGCATATTGTTCCTTTTACGGAAATTCAGCTCGCAATCCGCGACAACTGTCCGGAGGAGCATCTGACATTGATTATGCGTCGCTTTATGATGAAGATTTCCGAAATCGTAGCACGAAAAAACGGCAGCGCAGCTCTGATTACAGGTGAAAGTCTCGGTCAGGTTGCCAGCCAGACACTCCAGGCACTCGCCGTAACCGACGATGCAGTAAATATGCCTGTGTTCCGTCCGCTGATTGGTATGGACAAAGAAGAAATTGTACAAATTTCCAGAAAAATCGGTGCTTTTGAAACCTCCATTCTTCCGTACGAGGACTGCTGTACCGTATTTACACCAAAGCATCCGACAACCAAGCCGAAGTTAGATATTATTTTAAAATCCGAGTCCGTGCTGCCGATTGACGAGCTGATTGAAAAGGCCGTTGCCGGCGTAGAGACCATCACCTTATAAAGAGAGGCATATCAAATGAACGCTGAAATTCTTTCGGTTGGTACCGAGCTTTTGCTCGGCGAAATACTAAATACAGATGCACAGTTTTTGGCAAGTGAGCTTTCGGCGCTTGGCATCAATGTGTTTCACCAGACCGTAGTCGGTGACAATCCGCAAAGATTAAAAGATGTCATAAAACTCGCATTGTCGCGTTCTGATCTTCTGATTACCTCCGGCGGTCTCGGTCCGACAAGCGACGACATTACCAAAGAAGCAGTATGCGAAGCAATGGGCGTAGAGCTTAGTCCGGATGCACGTTCTCTGGCACGTATAGAAGCCTATTTCAAACAAATGAACCGCACAATGGCAAAAATTAACGAAAAACAAGCCATGCTTCCAAAAGACGGTATTATTTTAGACAACAACTGCGGCACAGCTCCGGGAGGCATTATCGAAAAAAACGGCAGGATTGCTATCTTTTTGCCCGGTCCGCCGCACGAGCTCAAGCAGATGTTCACCGAAAGTGTACGTCCCTATCTTTTAAAACGCACAGAAAGCATTTTATATTCCAAAACCTTACGTATCGCAGGCATCGGCGAATCGCGCGTGGAAGAGCTGTTGTCTGACTTAATGCAAAATGCACAAAACCCGACAGTCGCACCTTATGCAAAAACAGATGAGGTTACACTTCGTCTGACAGCACGTTGCAAAAACGATCGCGACGGCGAAACGATTATCGCACCGGTAGAAACCAAGATTCGCGCTGTGCTCGGCGATGCAGTCTACGGCACAAATGACGATACAATATACCAATGTGTTTTTTCTATGCTGAAAGAAAGAAATATGACGGTTTCATTTGCCGAAAGCTGCACAGGCGGCCTGCTTGCAGCAAAGCTGACAGACTTTGCCGGCGCTTCTGCCGTACTTGCAGAAAGCTACGTCACCTATCACAATGCAGCAAAAGCAAAAATTCTCGGTGTGAACGAATTGCTTTTGAAGGAAAAAGGTGCCGTCAGTCGTGAGGTTTGTGCCGCAATGGCAGAAGGATTATCGCGCATCAGCGGTGCTGATATTGCGCTGAGCATAACCGGTGTTGCAGGTCCGGACACTGATGAAAAAGGCAATCCTGTCGGACTGGTCTACATCGGTCTTTGCGCAAATGGACAAACGGTAGTCCATGAGCTGCACTTTGCAGGTTCACGCGAGCGTATACGCAACCGTGCAGCCATGAATGCTTACCTGCTTTTACGCAAGCATTTAGCAGAAAGTGAAAAAAAGTGTTGACTTTTGTCTTTGATGTGGTATAATAATAACAGAACAAATGTTTGTTAGAGGGGTGCATAACATGTCTGAACAACTTTCCGAAAAAAAGAAAGCGTTGGAGGCCGCATTGACCGGCATTGAAAAAAAATACGGTGAAGGCTCAATTATGAAGCTTGGCTCCAACGCAAAATTAAATATTGATACAATCCCGACCGGCTCTATGAGCCTGGATTTAGCGCTCGGTATCGGTGGTCTGCCCCGCGGCAGAATCGTTGAAATCTACGGACCGGAATCCTCGGGTAAAACCACGCTGACACTGCACATCATCGCCGAAGCCCAGAAAATCGGTGGTGAGGTAGCATTTATCGACGCGGAACACGCACTTGATCCGGAATACGCTAAAAACCTGGGTGTGGATACGGACAATTTAATCGTAGCACAGCCGGATACCGGTGAACAAGCCCTCGAAATTACCGAAGCACTCGTGCGCAGCGGTGCAATCGACGTTGTCGTAGTTGACTCTGTTGCAGCTTTGGTGCCAAAAGCGGAAATTGACGGTGAAATGGGCGATTCCGTTGTTGGCTCACACGCAAGACTGATGAGCCAGGCAATGCGCAAATTGGCCGGTATTTTAAATAAATCCAACACGATTGCAATTTTCATCAACCAGCTGCGTGAAAAGGTTGGCGTAATTTATGGCAATCCGGAAACAACAACCGGCGGTCGAGCGCTGAAATTCTACGCTTCCGTCCGTTTGGATATCCGCCGCGTGGAGGCAATCAAAAATGGTACGGAAATCATTGGTAACCGCACACGCGTTAAAGTTGTGAAGAACAAAGTTGCCCCACCGTTCAAAGAAGCTGAATTTGATATTCTCTACGGCAAGGGTATTTCCCGCGAAGGCAATATCCTGGATGTAGCAACCGGTCTCGGTATTATCCAGAAAAGCGGTTCCTGGTTTGCTTATGAGGGCGAACGCCTCGGTCAGGGCCGCGACAATGTACGCGATTATATGATTGAAAATCCGGACTTCACTAAAATGATTGATGCACAGATTCGCGAGCGTCTTGAATTGAAAGAAGTGAAGCGCATCGACGATGAATCCGTCGTAGCACTCGAAAAAACCGGAAAGAAAAAATGATGGGAGCCGGTCAGATGGAGTATATCATCCTCGACCTCGAATGGAATCAGCCTGTCTCAAAAAACAGCTACCCCTATTTGAGAATCGGTGAACGTTTTTCCAATGAAATTATCGAAATCGGCGCAGCAAAGGTAAGCGCCGAAAACCGAATCACGGATACCTTTAAAGCGGTCATCAAACCAAAATATTATAAGAAACTGAATTCAAATGTAATGAAAATTACACACTTGAAACAGGAAATCATAACAGGCGGCATCGGTTTTGATGTCGCCATTGCGCAGTTTCGGGACTGGTGTGGTGAGAATGCTGTTTTCTTTTCCTGGGGACGCGATGACATCTATGTTATGAAGCAAAATTTAGAATTCTACGAGCTTGACTACAGCTGGATTCAAAGTTGGTATAATCTCCAATTAATCTTCAGTAAAGAAGTATTTTCCAACAGCAACCAACGTTCTCTTACATTCGCGATGGAACATTTTTCCATTCCGCAGGATGAGGACAAGCCATTTCACGATGCGTGTAACGATGCATACTACACTGCAAAGATTTTTCTAAAGCTCAACATACAAAATGCGCTTGCCGACTACGACACGATCAGTAGTTTTGCTGACCTGTGCCGCGAAGAAGACAATGGTGGTCTCGGACCGTTTCGCACCAAAGGCGAAGCTCTTTCTGATAAAGAAGTAACCACGCTCTTCTGCCCGCAATGCAGAACACCGCTTGCGCCTTCGGTTGACTGGTTTTCAAACAACGACAAATATGTCGCCCTCGCAATCTGCAAAGCACACGGCACATTTTTGGGACGCATTAAGTTTATTCGTCAATCGGACGGAAAGTTACGTGTGCGTCGCTCGGTGCAAAAAGCATTGCCCGAACAGCTTGTACAAATTAAGCAAAAGAGCGAGATGAAGAAGGAAAAGGCAAAGGCATACCGCCGTACACGCGCAAAACAACTAAGAAAGCTACATAAACCGGAGGGATAATATGCGCACGTTCAGCATTCCAAATACCAATTTGATAACAACACCTCTTGTGCTTGGCACGGATATATTGTCCCCAACCGTAAATGAATCAGATATGATGTCAATTCTTGATACCTATCTTGGTTCAGGCGGCACGCACATAGATACGGCTGCACTGTATGCACACGGTCGCAGCGAAGAGGTCATCGGTACGTGGCTTAAGCAAAGCGGCAAGCGCAATCAAATTCTGCTTGCAACAAAGGGTGGCTTCCCAAATCCTGCAACTATGCACATTCCCAGACTTTCCAAAAGCGAGCTTAAAGAGGATTTGGAAAACAGCTTGCATCGTTTAAACGTAAATGAAATCGATTTATACTGGCTCCACCGCGACGATGAAAAACTACCGGTTGAGCCGATAATAGATACTTTAAACACATTTATAAAGCAAGGCAAAATCCGCTATTTCGGTGCGTCAAACTGGAAAGCGGACCGCATCAACGCGGCAAATGCCTATGCTAAAAAAAGTGGGCAGCAAGGCTTTTGCGCTTCGCAAATTAAATATGCTTTTGCCCCCTCTGCGCCAAACTACAAGGACGATCCGACCTTGGTGGAAATGAATGCATCAGAATACAAATTCTACACAGAAACCGGTCTCCCGGTAGTTTGCTTTGCATCGCAAAGCAAAGGCTATTTTCAAAAGCTTGCAGCAGGTCATGCACTTTCACTCAAAGCACAGCAACGCTATGACTGTCCCGAGAACAGAAAACGCTTTGAAAACATGATACAACTTTCCGCGGAAACCGGCTATACGGTTACCCAACTTCTGCTTGCGTATCTGACAAGTGAAAGCTTTATTTGTTTACCGATTATGGGTGCAAACAGCATAGATAAGCTCAAAGACTCAATGTCAGCGGCGGAAATCACCCTGACGCCCGAGCAGCGCAAGCTGCTTATCGAAGGCACTCCAAGATTTTATAAATAACCAAAAGGCACTGATATCAGTGCCTTTTAGTTTACTATATCAATTATTCTTTCAGTGTTCTTAAATAAGCCTTCGTATTCACATCTATCCGGTAGCTCTCTATTGCCTTTTGGATGGTTTTATTGTGCGTCCATGTATCCAACCGTTGTTCGGTTAAATACAAAATTGCACTGTCGTACTGCTTGGCAAGCGCCGTTGCAAAATACCACGCCTGCATCATACGTAGGTAGTATTCTTCCGATTTTACATCGGCAACCCACTTTAAATATTCAGGTTTAAAATCGCCGTCTAAAAACAGTTTGAGCAAAACGCCCATTCCAAATCGTATTGTGTAGGTTTTGTCACATGTAAGCCATTTTTTTACGTGTGGCAGCAGCTTTTCTTTGTTGACTTTGAATGTTTTCGGCAAAAACATATCACAAGTCGCCCAATTATCAATATACGGCAAAAATTTTTCTGTTTCGGAAAGCGCAGTATCAAAATCCTTGATTTGTTCAATTACAAAGGCATGTATGTTGTCTTCTTCGTAATACTTGTGTGGAAGGGCATTTAAAAATGCTGCAGCTTCCGTATCCTTTGCAAATACTTTCGAGAGCTTTCGAAGTTGCGGCACACGCACACCGATGACCTTTTCATCAGGCACGGTCGGCATCAGCCGCGAATGAAATGCTTTATATTTTAAATCCTGTAATTTAAATAATTCTTTTTGTATATTCATAATTTCCAACCCTGAATATCACTTGTTTTCACGGCATTAAACAATCGCTTTTTCATATCCTTATCGCCTGCACACATCGCTTCAACCGTCTTGTTTACCTCAGAACGTTTCGTGTTGCCGTCCGCAATACACGGGTTTTTCCAGACCGGTAATGCAAAACGGTGCGCCAGACGGCGGATGTTTGTCTCCTCTGCGTAAATCAGCGGACGAATCATGTACAAGCCGCAACGCTCCAAATACGTCACCGGCGAAAAACACGACACCCTGCCCTCGTACATAAGACTCAGCATAAAGGTTTCTATCACATCGTCATAGTGATGTCCCAATGCAACACGGTTACACCCATGTGCCAACGCTGCATTATGCAGTGCGCCGCGGCGCAGATTTGCGCAGAGCGCACACGGGTTTTCCTCTTTGCGGATATCAAACACAATCTCGCGGATTTTTGTGCGTTCAATGATAAATTCAACATTCAAGCTGTGGCACAGCTCCGAAATCTCCTTATATTCATGCCCATAGCCTAAGTCAAGCGTAATCGCCTTGATCTCAAACGGCTTCGGATAGTAGTTTTTCAGCTGCGCAAGCGCATACAACAGCATCAGAGAATCCTTGCCGCCGGACACGCCGACCGCAACACAATCCCCTGCTTCAATCATATTATAGTCTTCCATCGCACGGCGCACAGCGCCCAAAAGTCGTTTCATATTCTCCACCCAAAAGAAAAAGCAGACCAAAAAGTCTGCTTTGTATTTTACCAGTAACCTTTGCTTGTACCCAGGAATCTGGAAAGCAGCTCTGCAAAATAATAGTCGCCGTAAATCAGGCAGGAGCGAATACCCTTTCCTGCCGGATGATGCGAAGTTGCATCCTTAATCAAGCCTTCGCAATTCGGGTCATCCTTCGTCGAATACTTCGTATAGAGATTTACAAGCATCTTATATGCGGTTTCCTTATAAAAGGTATCGCCTGTTGCATCGTAGATTTCCATCAGACCGTTACCAACAATACCTGCAGCGGATGTATCCAGAGCAACATCAGCCTGTCCCTGAAAAATCAAATCCCACTTCGGTATCAAGTCTTCCTCTGTTTTTTCAAAGAATACACGTGCACAATTCTTGGCAACATCTAAAAATTCTGCATTGCCAGTAAAGCGGTATGCCATTGCAAAGCCGGTCACAGCCCAGCCCTGACCTCTCGCCCAGCAAGAATCATCCGCTGCACCCTGGTGCGTTTTCTCCACGCCGGCCGTTCCCTCCTCATTAAATACGAAGGTGTGCGGTGTGGTGTAATCTTTACGAATCAGATACTTACGCGCTGTCTGCGCATGCGCAAGTGCAATATCATAAAACTTCTTATCGTCTGTCAACTCGTAAGCGCGGAACAGAAGCGGAAGATTGTACATACAGTCAATAATCATTCTTGTTTCGTTACACGCATATGCCGGCCCCCAGATGTCCCACGCCTGAATGTAGTTACCGTTTGTCTTAAAACGCTTAATCAGTGTTTCAGCGGCTTTGATTGCAACCGCCTTGCTATCTTCGTTGCCGGTAATCACATAATCTGCATAATGCGACAAGGAGTACAAAAAGCCGATGTCGTGGCCAAGCTTCGTTCCCTTTTCATCAAGCTGTTTTTCCATCTTTGCAAGTGGCAACTGTGCCGCCTTTAAAAAGTACGGATCACGGCTCATTTCATAGCAAAGATAGTTCACTCCCGTATAAAACCCGCCTGTCCAGCCAACGCTTTCGGACAGTTCATATTTTTCATAACTCGGATTGATATGCGGAAACAAATCCCCGATTCTGTCACTTGCCTCACGCTGTTTCCTTAAAACAAATGCTTTGATTTCCTCAAGCTTCTGCAAATCTATCATGTTTTTTCCCCCAGACTCTGTGTTGATAAATCACTAACCTAATTTTACCATATAAAGTATTATGTGTCCATCCCTTTTTTCAGTTTGCGCAAAAAGGCA
>JAZSGM010000030.1:0-5152 GCA_045532715.1 Clostridia bacterium | reverse complement strand
ATTATTCCACTTTGCTCCATAGCTAAATAACTCCTTCGGAGTAGCTAAATTAAATTCGCTTAATAGCTGACCGCAGGTCAATTTAGCTACGAAGTAATTTAGCGTGCGTCAGCACATTTAGCTCGCTGCCAAGCGAATTTAGCTGAATAGATTTAACTTTGTTAAATCTATTCTATCATAAACATTCAAAAGCAACAATAGAAATTTTTCCCTGATTTTTTTAATATGTTTCTCTGTTCACAACTATAGTATAAAATGTTTTTATATAAAAAACAAGAAAAAAAGAGGACTCGTCGAGTCCCCTTTCATTTCGAAACTTACTGCACAACAACAGGAATGCTGTAGGTGCGCATAATACCGCCGATGCTTACTTCAACGGTGATTTTTGTCTCTCCCTTGCCGACAAGTGCTACATTGCCGCTTGCATCTACAGTTGCAATGCTTGCATCTGCGCTGGTCATCTTGAGCTGGGCAAGATTTACTGCCATCGGCTGCTCAAGACCATTTATACCGCTAATCGCCAGTGCGCGCATCTCGCCAACCTTACCATGGATTTTGTCTGTATAGAACTGTGCACTCCAGCTTGCATCATCTGCCGCCTGCGCAGCAGCATCTGCGTAGAAACGCACCTCACAAATGCCAAGCCATGTTGCGGTAGAGCCGGTAATCGACACACCTGTAAGACGCACGTAACGCACTGTCTTGTCACCGAGCGGGAACATATCATGATCTGCACCCATCGTACTCGTTATACCTTCGCTGAGCGTCTCCCAGTTTACACCGTCTGTGCTACCCTCTACCTTAAAGGTGTATGAGCGTTCATTTGCCATAAAGGCTGCAAGTGCCATGGAGTGAACGGTTTCTACCTCGCCAAGGTCGTAGCAGAGCCAGTTATTCACACCGTTTGCCGACCAACGGTGCAGTGTAATGCTGTCATGAATTACATTATCGTAAGTACCATTCATCGGATACTTATCATCCGTCCACTCAATTGAGCTGGTTGCGCTTTGAATCGGCAGATGATTTACCGTAGCTGATTTTTCGCCGTTGTACGGTGTAATCACAAGCTTTTTAAGTGCATTCGGGTCACTGCTGCCCGCATACGGATTTTCAGCAAAATGGAAGGTATAAACCTTATCGCCCACCGTTACGGTTGCAGGGTTGCCCTGCACCACGGTTGCGCCCGCATCCGCACTTGCCGTTACATTCAGCGCCGCACCTGCCACAGCAGCAATATTATAGCTGTAGACTTCACTGTCAAAGAACTTAACTTCCTTGCCGTCCACCTGCACGCGAATATCTAAAAGGTTAATCAATTTGGTAATCGTGTCCGCATCAAAGGTTACCGGCTTGTCGGAGATGATAATTAAACCTCTGTCATCCCAGAATACCTGCTTGCCGAGTGCTTCTACAAGGGCGCGGAGCGGAATTAAGGTTCTGCCGCCGATTTCCTTTGCCGGCACATCGAGCACGACAATGTTGCCGTTTACATTCATCTGATTCGAGCCGAGCTGCAGCGTAATGTTGTTTGCAGCTGTCTGAACAGATACGGTCTGTGTTGCATCGTCCCAGCCGACCTTAGCGCCGAACTTTTCTGCAATAAATCGTACCGGTACAAGTGTTCTTCCATTTTCAACAATCGGCTTAATGTCAATATTTGCCGTATCCACATAGGTCTTTGCGCCCTTCGCATATGCATTCGGGTTGTCCACCTTAAGTGCAACAATATCCCCAAGCGTCTGCGAAGTGGTCAGCGCCGGAGAGCCTTCTGCACTCCAATTGTCGAGCGGCAGAACCGGCTGCGGTGCCGGGATACCTTCACCCTCGTGAAGCGGAACGTATTCCACCGTCAGATTCAGCGCCGTCGTATTTTCGAGATGGATAAACAGCTTTACTTCGTCCATCTTTGTCAGCACACTCTCCTGCACGCTCGGATTCGGGCTTGTCGGAAGCGGTCTTGCAGCCATAATATCAAACTTTGCCTCTGCCGGTCCCTGCGTGATACGAACGAGCATCTGATCCTCGCCCATTTCCAAAAGCGCGCTCTTTCCGTCCGCTGCTAAGGTAATGTTTGCAGTCGTATTTGCAAACCAGTAAAATTCGCTTGGCTTGCTTGCTGTGATTTCATCCTGGATAACTAAGGTTTCACGCATATCCGTCAGCATAAAGCCACGCTTTGCGGAGGTATAATCCACATTGGTATCCGTCATATCAATGATGCCGAATGCTGAATTGTCATCAGAAGCAGCCTTAATCACCGGTGCGTAGTAATCCAGCTTCATATCCGGCTTGTTTTGCTTCGGATTTGCGATAATCGTGTTGTTACCTTCACCACGACAATGGTAGTAGTCAAAGTGACCGCCGCTCTCCACATGGTTGTGATACCCCGGCCAGCCATAGGTAACACCGCCGGAAACACCGGCCGGCTCTCTGCCGTACATATGTACCCAGCGCTTGCCTGCCCAGTCTAAAACGAAGCCGCCGGCATCGTGGTGCATATGACCGGTGGTTGCATCGCCTGCATGCGCCATCACCACCACTGTGTCCTGGTCAGTCCAGCTGCCGCGCATGGTTATACTGTTGTTGCCGTTTGGCGCAGTAGACATATAAAACTTATCTAAGTCAAACGCCGGATCTGCGGTAGAGGCGTGCTCCGGATTGTACCACAGAAGTGACCATACTGCCGAGCGATCCTTCGGGTGATTTGCCGAAGCGTAGTTATTGAGCAGGTACATATTGTACCAGGCATACTGCGGCTTGTCGTACTTGGTTGCAAGCCAGTACAAAATCGGGCTGGAGGACAAATCTGTCGTACCGTCGCCGTAGTTAAAGCCACCTGTCGTACCGTTAAAGTAAATCGGGAAATCACCCGTGTTGTTTAAGCCTGTAATGTTCTTAAAGTCAAGAATTTCCGGCAAGGAAGCTCCCTCAACCAAGCAGGAATCGAGCACCGACATCAGCTTTACCTGGTGACGGATACCATAGTCCCAATAGCCGAGCGTTTCAGCATAGGAGCCATTTTCGGACAGCTCGTCAAAGCAGCCGGTCAAGCCGATTGCACCCTTGCGCAAAATATAATCCGTCACTTCCGGATAGGTTTCTGCAATGGCAAGTGCCGCAATCATATTTGAGCCGTTACATACATTGTTCCAGTTGGATGAACGCTTTACCCAAGGCGTGCCCTTTTCATAGCCCTCATAGCCGAGCACTGCCTCGGAAAGTCCCTTTTCCAAAAGCCAGTTTTCGATATTTATACGCTCTTCCTCTGTCCAATCGTGGTAGAGCCAGTCATACGCTACTGCAAAGCCGAGATTTACGTGTGCGGTACAGAGGTACGCATCTGCGCCCCAATCCGGCCAGTTGCCGACCTCTCTAAGCTCTGCATAGAGTCTGTCCTTATAGCGCACGTCGCTCGTCAGCTGATACGCCGCAGCCAGAATCACCATATTGTTTTTCGCCGTTGTCGAGCAATCATTGATTGTATTTCTGGAGTTTCGGTAATACGCCGTCGGTGCAACGCGCAGAAGCGAGGTCGCCGTATCTAAGATGTTTTTCTTCCAGATTTTGAAGTTTTCATCCGTGTCAATCTTGTCACGCACTGCCTGCCAATCGTTTGTAAACAGACGCGGGTGCGACATTCTCATCACATCAAGCATGCCTGTCTTTTCCTCTGCCGGCAACTTAACCTTACTAAAGTCCACCGTACCGTCAAGACGAATTATGCCGCCGATGTCCTTATCCGGCGTTGTCAGCTTGAAATTGTCGATTGCACACCAGCTGCCGTCAGTATCCACTTCGCTGTAGACCTGGAATTCAATATTATTCGCGCCTGCAAGGTCTGCTGTGTATTCCTTGTACAACTTACCACCGGTATACACCTTTGCAGTTTTTGCTTCAAAGTCGTAGCGCACCTTCACATGCGTCCACTTTTTAAAATCCGTCGGCAGATTCACGCGCGACACGATTTTGCTGTCCGCTTTGTTTGCAATGCGCAGCTGCATTTGCGTTTTGCCCGATGCCGTTGTCATAACATCCATATCGGCAATCATCGTCTTAACGCCCGTGATGGTAAAAGGTCTCACCATACGCGGTGCACGGGCTTTCGCACCTTCCGCATTCGGTTCACCGTGGATGGCTACCGCGTACTTGTTGCCTTCCGCTTCTTTAATTTGAATTGCTGCAGCCGCCGTAATCGCACCTGACGTAAAGCCCTGGCCAACTGTATCGTAGGCATAAATCTTGTCTACCGTCTGACCTTCAAAGTCTTCTGCTATAATTGTTAAAAGGTCACCGGTTTCTTCTTTTGCATCCGCTTCTTTGTACGGTGCATCAATGTCCTCTATACGAATGCCAGGGTTCGGGTCATAACCGACCTGTGTTGTGCTGATTTTCAGGTTATCAAACATTGCCCAGCTTTCCTCCGGCGCCGCCGATGCCATCAGCTGAAGCACAACCTTTCGTTCCGTATGCGCAGCCAGCTCAATCGACTTAAACTCTTCATTGTTCATATAGGCCGTTGCTGTGCCGTTTTTCAAATCTACAGCAATGCGCACATGAGACCACTCAGTCACTTGTCTTGTCACGGTGATGCTGCCAAGTCTTTGCTTGCTTTCTTCACCGATCAGATTCACTGCCAGGGTCGTCTCCCCGCCATTGGTTTTCACATCCATGTCAACGTAGAAAAGCTGCAAGCCCTGAATGCTGAAATTCTTCTCCACACGCGGTCCTCTTGCCTTCTCCTCCGGATTTGTCGGATCGCCGTGCCAGGTTTTTACAACCCGATTGCCGTCGTCCTCGGCAACATACATACACGCCACATCCGTAACAAGACTGCCGGAAAAGTTTGACGGCACCTTCCCCACGATGTCATTTTCAAAATCCGTAGCGAAAATCACCGTTTCCGGCCCATCCAGCTTAACCGGTTCTTCCTTGATTGCAAACGCCATCGGTGCACAAACGCTCATAAACACCGCAAAGTCGGAGGCCAAGCGGTCTTAGGAAGACAATAAACTTTTACAACTCCTTGGCTCACAGAACGACATGGCTACGATCCGACTTAAAATCCGTAGCGAAAATCACCGTTTCCGGCCCATCCAGCTTAACCGGTTCTTCCTTGATTGCAAACGCCATCGGTGCACAAACGCTCATAAAC
>JAZSGM010000071.1:0-3187 GCA_045532715.1 Clostridia bacterium | reverse complement strand
ACTCCGCTTGAAAAACGAAGTCAGTATGTTGCTTAGAATTTAATTATTGCTACCATTAGGTGCTTTTTTGTGCTGTCTGCACAAATTGGTGCAGTTCACAACGCACAGTGCCTTTTATATTATGCTGTAATCTTTTTTTCCTTAAAAACCAACTGCAGTACAACCACAACTGCCACAAGGCCAATACCAATCAGATCCGTTACAATTCCCGGATAAATCAGCAATAGTCCGCCCACAAGGCTGAGTATACGCTGATACCACGGCATACGATGCACCAAATATCCTTCAAGCGACGCGGATACCGCGAATATACCAACAAGAGACGTAATGCAGATCAAAACAACCTCCCACGCCGAGGTGTCAATAAACAGCATCGCCGGATTGAGCGCAAATACATACGGCACAATAAACGCACCGATGGCAAGCTTCGTTGCCGTAAACGCCGTTTTCATCGGGTTTGCCTGCGCAATTGCCGCACCGGCATATGCAGCGAGGGCAACCGGAGGCGTAAGGTCAGCCACAATACCAAAATAGAATACGAAGAAATGAGCAGCAATTTGCGGAACCCCCATACGCACAAGAATCGGTGCACATGTTGCCGCCATGATGCAGTAGTTTGCAGTCGTCGGTACACCCATACCAAGCACAATACAACAGAGCATCGTCAAGAATAATGCAACAATCACCTGATTGCCTGCAAGTGCCACAATACCGTTAATCATAATATTGGCAAGTCCCGTTGCCGTAATTGTACCGGCAATGATGCCCGCAACACCGCATGCCGCAGCTACGGTAATCATACCTTGTCCACCGGCTGCAAGTGCTTCCCAGATGCGTTTCGGCGTGATGCGGTTTTCTTTATTAAAGATGCTGACTAAAATCGCAATCACAATTGCAATTGCTGCTGCATACTGAATCGATTTTGCGCTTGTACCAACAAGATAAATCAAAACAATCAGTGGTAAAAGCAGATAAACCTGTTTCAGAAGTGGCAAAAACTTCGGCAACTCCTCTTTACTCAAACCGCGAAGACCTTCTTTTTTTGCCTCAAGATGTACTGTAATAAATACGCCAGCAAAGTACAATACA
This sequence comes from Clostridia bacterium, assembly GCA_045532715.1. Lineage (GTDB taxonomy): Bacteria > Bacillota > Clostridia > UBA1381 > UMGS1253 > RGIG2041. The sequence continues at coordinate 2,098 of JAZSGM010000071.1, read as the reverse complement.
GCCGGCAAAATTGCACGAACAACAATATTGCTGTACGGAACACCAATATTTTCCGCCATAAGGAACGCCGCAGCGCCCATAATCGGTGGCATAATCTGACCGCCGGTCGAAGCGGACGCTTCTGCAGCTGCAGCAAATTCCGGCTTATATCCCGTCTTTTTCATCAGCGGAATGGTTACAGAACCGGAACCAACGGTGTTTGCAACCGATGAGCCGGAAACCATACCCTCAAGCGCACTTGCTACAACGGCAACCTTTGCCGGTCCACCTGAAAAGCCACCAACAACTGCATTGGAAATCTTAATAAAGAAATCAGCAATACCCGTACGTTCCAAAAACGCACCAAAAATTATAAACACAACAATAAACTTAGAGCAAACATTAATCGGTGTAGAGAACACACCCTCTTTACTGTAGAACAGTGTGCTGATGATATTATTGAGTCTGCCCATAAACTTTGGATTCGGCAGTCCCCAAATCAAAGCATAAGCTACAAAACAGCCTGCAACAATCAAAATCGGCAACCCGACACTACGTCTGCACAGCTCCAGAAGTGCAACGATAGCAACAATGGCAATCACGATCTGATAAGGCTCAAAAATGATACCCTGCATAATAATCTGATTTGCATTAAACGTATAGTATAGCACGGCCGCTGTACCACAAAGCATCAAAACAATATCATACCACGGCATATGATTCACTTTTTGTGTTCCTTTTTTGGCCGGAAACACAATATAACCGATGAATATGACAAACGCAACAAACGAAGTCAGACGAACTTCTTCAAGTAAATTTAAAAACAGTGTTACACACAAACAAAAAAGCGAAAATGCAGCCAAAATGCACGTAACAATAATTTTAGGTGCACCTTCCCATATACGTGTATTTGACTCACGGTCAAACTTTTTCATAACCGCATCCAAATCCATCGGTTCTGTAGAAGTCTGCACGTTTTTTTTCTTAAAAAACATCAAAAAACCTCCTCCAGGTTGTCTCAAAAAATGGCTGCGACGAAAATTCGACGCAGCCAAATTATTTATGTCAAATCTTATTGAACTGCTACTTCAACGCCCTTTTCAGCAAAGTACTTTGCTGCACCCGCGTGGAACGGTGCAGTCATACCGCTTGTTGCATTTTCAATGCTAAGCTCAGCGCCCTTTGCATGCTCACCTGTAATCGCATCAATGTTATCAAAAATAGCTGCTGTGAGCTTATATACATCCTCTTCGGAAGCATCAGCATTTACAATCAGAGTTGCCTTAACCGTTACAGTTGTAACATCTTCTGTCTGGCCCTCATATGTACCTGCCGGAATCTTATATTCCGTATAGAACGGACAATCAGCCATCAGCTTTTCAGATACAGCGCCATCAATCGGAACGAGATATGCACTGTTTGTTGTGCAAAGCTCAGTAATCGCCGGTGTCGGTGCACCAGCTACGATAAATGCAGCATCAATCTTACCGTCTTTGAGTGCATCAGCACTGTCAGCAAAGGACTGATACTGTGCTTTAATATCATTCTCTGTAAGACCTGCAGCAGCTAATACGTCAATTGCATTGAAGTAAACACCGGAACCCGGTGCGCCGATAGAAACGGACTTACCCTTCAGATCAGCAACACTTTTAATGGACGGATCCATTGTTACGAGCTGTACGGACTCGGCATAAAGACCTGCTACAACGCGGAAGGCGTCAACCTTGCCGTCGCTTTCAAAGGAGCGAGTGCCTTCCCATGCATAAGCCATAACATCAGACTGTACTGTACCGAGCTGATAATTGCCGGCAGCGATACCCTGAATGTTTGCCTTAGAACCATCAGTAGATACTACAGTTGTCTGAATACCGGCATTGTTTGTAATGTACTGACCAAGAATGCCGCCAAAAGCATAGTATGTACCCGATGTACCACCAGTACCCATTGTCATTTTTGTACCTGCACCGCCGCATGCTGTTAAAGCAACCAGCATTACACATGCAAGAACAACAGAAATAATCTTTTTCATAATTTATTCCTCCATTCAAATTAGTTACCCATTAATTATAGCATATAACTTGCAATTTATCAATATCCTTCCTTCATTTTATTTTTCGTA
>JAZSGM010000289.1:0-8526 GCA_045532715.1 Clostridia bacterium | reverse complement strand
TCAGCATAATGCCACGCTTTGCCTGCTCGTAATCCTTATTGGTCTGCGTCATATCAATGATGCCGTATGCGGTATTTTCGCCGCTCTCGTAGCGCTCAAGCTCCGCGTAGTACTGATAGTACATATCCGGCATATCCTGCTTGGGGTTTGCGATGATGGTGTTGTTTGCTTCACCGCGTGCGTGGTAGTACTGATAGTGGCCGTTTGTCTCCGTATGCGCGTGGTAGTTCGGCCAGCCGTAAAGTATGCCTGCAGACAAGCCTGCCGGCTCTCTGCCGTACATATGTACCCAACGCTTGCCTGCCCAGTCTAAAACGAAGCCGCCGGCATCGAGGTTAGAGTGCGATGCTGTTGCATCGCCTGCGTGCGCCATAACAATAAGCGCATCCAAATCCTCAAAGGAGGAACGCATCGAAATACCGTTTGCGCCATACTGCTCGCTTGACTTATAGAATTTATCGAGCGGCATTGTGCCGCCTGCAGCATTGTCCGGGTCGTACCACAGAAGCGACAGCACTGCGTCTTTACCGGTTAACGAAACCGACGGATTCGTATCCTCTAAGTTTTGTGCATACCAAGCGTACTGCGGCTTATCATATTTGTTTGCAAACCAGTACATAATCGGCGAATTTACAAGCTTGTCTCCCGCATCACCGTAGTTAAATCCGGTAGTTATACCATTGTAGTAAATCGGGAAATCGCTTGTCTTGTCTAAGCCGCGTACATCCTTAAAGTCCAGTCTTGCAGGCAGTGTCTTACCCGGCTCGAGTGCGGAGTCGAGCGCCGCCATTGCCTTGACCTGATGGCGCACGCCGTAGTCCCAGTAAGTCAGTGGCTCAGCATACGCACCGTCTGCCGAAATTTCCTGGAAGGAATACGGAAGACCGTCTGCCGCCTTGTCTAAAATATAATCTGCCACCGCCGGCAGCTCGTCCACAAAGGCGATTGCCGCAACGATGTTCGAGCCGTTACATACGTTATTCCAGTTATTTGTGCCATGTATCCACTGCGTACCGACACCGTAGCCTTCATAGAACAAAATCGACTCGTTAAAGCCCATATCGCGTACCCAGCCGACGATGTTTGCTTTTTCCTCCGGTGTCCAGGCATCGAAGAGCCAGTCATAGCACAGCGCATATGCAAATAAGATATGCGCCGTACATAAAAATGCGTCTGCACCCCAATCCGGCCAGTTGCCGACAGCCTCTAATTCTTTATATACCCTGTCCTTATAGCGCACATCGCCGGTTAAGCAATATGCCGCCGCAACCGGGATAATATTCACTTTAAACGCTGTAGAGCTCTCGTTAATATTCCCTCTTAAGTTTCTGTTGTACTCTGTTGGTTCAGCCTTCAGGTAAGAGTCAGCAAATCTGATGATTGTATCGCTCCATGCCTTTGCATCCTCATTGGTTGCAACCTTATTGCGAATGTCCTGCCAATCCGTTACATAAATACGCGGATGCGTCTTGCGCATTACATCTAAATAACCGGTTTTATCCTTATCCGCAACCTCCAGCATATCCCAGTTGGTTTTTCCGATGACACCGAACAGACCGCCGACGCCCTTATCCGGCGTTGTGATTAAAAAGTTATCTATTGCTGTCCAACTGCCGTCCGTTTGTGCCCTTGTCTGGATGCGCACGCAGAAGTTGTCCGCCTCAAACGGCGTAATTTCTTTTGTATGTAAAAGTCTGCCCGCTACATACACGTCCGCCTTCCACTTTTTAAAGTCGCAGCGGATTTTGATATGCGTCCAATTTGTAAAATTCCACGGTGTATCGAAGCCTGCAAGCACAGCACTTGTTTTTTGATCCGCAAGCGTTGCAGAAAGGCTGCTTGTGCCAAGACTCGATTTCACATCATAATCAATCGTCAGCTGCGTAAGCCCTGCCGTCGGCACAAGGCGGTCGATACGCGGCGAACGCGCTTTCTCACCTGCCGCAGTCGGGTCTCCGTGATACGATTTAAGCATCAAATTCTCCGCATCTGCAGGGTCCGGTTCTGCATAAAAGCGCGCCACGTCCTTGATGGCACTCGAAGTAATACCGCCGTTCGGCTGATGCGGTGGCGGTGTGCCGATTTCCATATCCTCAAAATTCAAATCTAAAATGGTGGTTAAATCGCCGCTCTCCGGCTTTTCATCCGCCGCATTATACTCGCTCGTCGGCAATTTATCTTCCTTTACCGCCTCACGGTTTACATAGTTCATATCCGAGGTCGACAGCTTGATGTTGTCGAGCATAACGTAGCTGCCGTCGAGCTCTGCCCTTACGGTAAAGCGTAAGCCGACTTTCTCCAGCTCGCCGAAAGCAATCGTGCTTTCCGCGCCGAATTTCTTGCCGTCCACATAAGGCTGCGCCGTTCCTTTTTTCACATCCACTTCAACCTCAACGTGGCGCCACTTCTTCTTATCCAGCTCTTCCAATACAACATAACCAATAGGCTCTGCCGGCTCAAGCTGCATAAATATCAGATTCAGATAAGAATTGCCGTTGCCGCACACGTCAAACGACACCTTTAAATCCTTAAGGTCGTTTAAGTAAATAATCTTCTCCGCACGCGGCGAACGCGCTTTTGCATCTGCCGCAGTCGGGTCACCGTGATAGCCCTTTAACACCTTGTTGCCGGTTTCATCCTTTTCGGTAAACATACAAGCCGGGTCCTTGATGGCATTCAGCTCAAAGCCCGTATTTCCCTTCGGTGGCGCTACGCCCTCGTCGTAGCTTTCCATATCCGTTTCAAAGAATACATTTTCACTCGTTTCCGCCGCCAATGCAAGCGGGCTGCACAGCGAAAGCAGCATCCCGAGGCTCAACATAAGCCCGATGCTCTTTTTCCACATTCCTTTCATTTGCAGCACTCCTTTTCGTTATTATAATTCCGTTTTAGTGACTATATCTTTATAATAGCATAACAAAAAATGCAATACAATTGAAAAAAATGTACTGTTTCTATACTTTTTGTCCACAAAAAAAGCATCGCCGTCAGTTTGACGGCGATGCCGAATTTAAAACTTATTCTACTGTTACCGGGACGCTTGCCTTGATTGTTCTGCCATTGGCTGTATACGCAATTTCAATCACGGCAGAGCCGGCTTTCAGAAGTGTTACCTTGCCGTTTGCATCTACGCTTGCAACCTCCGGCTTCGTGCTGGTAAACTTGACATTTGCCATATCCAGTGCAACCTCGCCGCCCTTCGCATTTTCGCCTTTCACGAGAAGCTGTGCGCTGCTGCCTGCAAGCATATTGATTGAGCTTTCGTAGAAGTAGCTCGACCACGCATTTTGGTCGTCAGTCTCCATTTGTGCACTGTCATAGAAGCGCACCTCGGAGATACCTGCCCAGGTGGAATTCGACGAATAGGTACAGGTTAAGCGAACGAAACGCGCCTTCACTTCGCCGAGCGCAAACACATCGTGGTCAACGCCAAGCGGTGTTTTCACTGTGGTTACCTTCGTGAAATTCACGCCATCGTCGGAAATCTCAACATCGTATTCGTAGCTACGGCTCATCGCCTTGTAGCCCGAAAGCGCAAACGAATGCAAGCTCTTCACTTCGCCGAAATCGTAGCAAACCCAGCTGCCGAGACCGTTTGCCGACCAGCGGTTTACGGTTTCTTCGCTTATTACGCCGTCATAAGTACCGGTCATCGGGTACTTTTCTTCGGTCCACTCAATCGAGCTTGTTGCGCTCTTGATGGTTAAATACGACTGGTACGACGGAAGTCCGTTACCGCCTTCCACTGTAACATCCAATTTTTTCGCAACTGTATCCGAGCCTGTACCAATCAAGCCCTCAAACGGGTTTTCAACAAAGTTGAAGGTATAGGTCTTACCGTCGATGACTACGGTTGCAGGGCTGCCCTGGGTTACAACAGCTTCCTTGTCGGAAAGCACCGAAATGGTCGGAACAGCTGCACCCTTGGCAATCTGTACGTTGTAGTTATAAACCTCACTATCAAAGAACTTAATCTCCTGACCGTCTGCCTGCACGCGGATATCTAACAAATCGATGATTTTGTTAATCTTATCTGCATCGTAGTTTACAGGCTCGTCTGTGATAAGGATTAAGCCTCTGTCATCCCAGAATACCTGCTTGCCGAGCGCTTCGACAAGTGCACGAAGCGGAATGAGCGTTCTGCCGCCGATTTCCTGTGCCGGCACATCGAGCGTTACTGTGTTGCCGTCTACAACCATCTTGTCAGAGCCGAGCTGCAAGGAGATGCTCTTTGTGCCCTTCTTGATGCCGACAGTCTGTGTCGCATCATTCCAGCTTACCTTTGCGCCGATGTTTTCGGAGATAAAGCGTACCGGTACAAGTGTTCTGCCGTTTTGTACAAGCGGCTTAATGTCTAAATTATTCGTATCTACATAAGTCTTTTTGCCGCCTGCAAAAGCATTCGGATTGTCGACCTTGAGTGCAACCACACCATCAAGCATCTGGCTTGTGGTTTTCGCGCTGCTGCCTGCTACGCTCCAGTCTGCAAGCTTGACAATCGGCTGCGGTGCCGGGATGCCCTCGTCCTCGGCAAGCGGAGCAAATTCTACGGTTAAATCCAGTGTCTTCTGATTTTCAACATGGATAAAGAGCTTATGCTCCTGAATGTTCGGCTGTACCTCCGGGTCCGGAGAGGTCGGCAGCGGCTCAGCCGCCATAATACCGAGCTTTGCATCTGCCGGTCCTTGCGTAATGCGCACGAGCATTCTGTCCCCATCCATTTCCAGAAGTGCACTCTTGCCGTCTTCTGCAAGTGTAATTTCCGCATTCGTATTGGCAAACCAGTAATATTCACTCGGCTTTTTCGCTGTGATTTCATCCTGAATCACAAGCACATCGCGATTGCCCGTCAGCATAAAGCCGCGCTTTGCCTTTTCATAGTCTTTATTGGTCGGTGTCATATCAATGATGCCATATGCTGTATTGTCACCGCTCTCGAAACGGTCCAGCTCCGAGAAATACTGGTAGTACATATCCGCCATATCCTGCTGCGGGTTTGCAATGATGGTGTTGTTTGCCTCACCGCGCGCATGGTAGTACTGATAGTGACCATTCTTTTCTGTCTTTGTATGGTAGTTCGGCCAGCCGTAAAGTATGCCTGCAGACAAGCCTGCCGGCTCTCTGCCGTACATATGTACCCAACGCTTGCCCATCCAGTCTAAAACGAAGCCGCCGGCATCGAGGTTAGAGTGTCCTGCCGTTTCATCGCCGCCGCGCGCCATAACGACAAATGCATCGGTGTCTGCAAAGCTCGAGCGCATGGAAATACCGTTTGCACCGAACGGCTCGTTGGATTTATAGAATTTATCGAGCGGCATCTCCCCTGCAGCCATATTGTCCGGGTCATACCACAATAAAGAAAATACTGCATCTCTGCCGCCAAACGACGAGGCTTTCGGATTGGTTTCAATCAAATTCAATACATACCAAGCATACTGCGGCTTGTTGTATTTATTTGCAAGCCAGAACATAATCGGCGTATACTGCAGGCTCGACGAGCCGTCACCATAGTTAAATGCACCGGTTGTACCGTTATAATAAATCGGGAAATCGCTTGTCTTGTCTAAGCCGCGTACATCCTTAAAGTCCAGTCTTGCAGGGAGCGTCTTGCCCGGCTCAAGCGCGGAGTCGAGCGCCGCCATAACCTTGACCTGATGGCGGATGCCGTAGTCCCAATAGCCGAGTGTCTCCGCGTATGCACCGTCTGCCGAAACCTCCGGGAAGGAATACGGAAGACCGATTGCAGCCTTGTCTAAAATATAATCTGCAACCACCGGAATCTCGTCTGCAAAGGCAATTGCCGCAACGAGGTTCGAGCCGTTACATACATTGTTCCAGTTGCTTGCGCCCTTCATCCACGAGGTTGTGCCTGCGCCTAAGCCTTCGTAGAACAATACCGACTCATTAAAGCCCTTTTCGAGCACCCAGCCGACAATCTTTTCTCTTTCTGCCGGTGTCCAGTCATTGTAGAGCCAGTCATAGCACAGACCGTATGCAAGCAGGATATGCGCTGTGCAGAGGAAGGCGTCTGAGCCCCAATCCGGCCAAGAACCGACATTTTCCAACTCCTGCCATACTCTGTCCTTATAGCGCACATCGCCGGTTAAGCAATATGCCGCCGCAATCGGGATAACATTTGTTTTAAACGCGGTAGAGCAATCGTTAATATTATCTCTTGCGTTTCTTTCATACTTTGTCGGCGGACTCGGCAGTACAGAATTTGCAGAGGCGATAATCGCATCGTACCAAAGCTGCATATTCTCATCGGTTGCCGCCTTTTCCTTGACCGCCTGCCAATCGGTGGTGAAAATACGCGGATGCGACTTGCGCATTACATCCAAATAACCGGTTTTGTTCTCGTCTTTAACCGTCAGCCTATCCCAGTTTACGGTTTTACCGTTTGCGCCGAACATACCGCCAAGGTCCTTATCCGGCGTTGTGATGCGCACATTGTCCATTGCCGTCCAGCTGCCATCCGTCGCTGCCTTTGTCTGGAAGCGCACGCGAAAGCTCGTTGCATCTATCTCTGGCAGCGCCTTTGTATGTAGCAGTCTGCCCGCTACATACACCGTTGCTTCCCCTTTTCTGAAGTCGCAACGGATTTTGATATGTGTCCAATCCGTAAACTTCCACGGTGTATCAAAGCTTGCAAGCACAGTATTTGCATTTTGATCCGTAAGATTCACATAAAGACTGCTTGCGCCGAGGCTCGATTTTACATCATAGTCAATCGTCAGGTATGTAAGCCCTTCCGTCGGAACAAAGCGATCGATACGCGGTGAGCGCGTAGATGCATCCGCCGCATCCGGCTTGCCATGATACGACTTGAGCATCACATTTTCCGGATTTACCGGGTCCGGTTCTGCATAAAAGCGCGCCAAATCCGTAATCGCACTCGAGGTAAAGCCGCCATTCGGGTTCATTTCCGGCATTGTGCCGATTTGTACATCTTCAAAGTCGGCATCAAGAAGTGTGAGAACATCGCCGCTCTCCGGCTGCTCATCCGCTGCATCGTACTTGCTTGTCGGCAGCGCATCCTCTACAACCTTCTCTTTGTTTACATAGTCCGGATTGCTCGACGAAAGCTTGATGTTGTCGAGCATAACAAAGCTGCCGTCCATCTCTGCCTTCACCATAAAGCGCACGCCGAATCTTGTAAGGTCGCCGAATTTAATCGTTTGATTCGCGTAGGCCTTACCGTCCACATATGCCTGCGCCTCGCCGGTTTCGGTGTCGATTTTCACTTCGACATGGCGCCACTTCTTTGCGTCTAAATCCTCAAAGCTGATTGTACCGATGGACGCATCCTTCGGGTCAAGTGCGCGAAACATCAGCTGAAAATAAGAAGCACCGGTGTCGCAGATATCAAAGGAAATCGTCAACTTCTCCAAATCGTTTAAGTAAACAATCTTCTCTGCGCGCGGCGCGCGTGCTGCCGCATCTGCCGCAGTCGGGTCACCGTGATAGGCCTTTAAAACCTTATTACCGTCTTCATCCTTTTCAACATACATGCGCGCCACATCCGTGATCGCGTTAAGCTCAAAGCCCTGTGCACCCTTCGGCGGTGCTGCGCCCTCGTCGTAGCTTTCCATATCCGCTTCAAAGAATACATTTTCGCTCTCTACCGCCAACGCAAGCGGGCTGCACAGCGAAAGCAGCATCACGAGGCTCAACATAAGCCCGATGCTCTTTTTCCACATACCTTTCATTTGCAACACTCCTCTTCTTTAAGTTTTAAAATAATCATATCCTTGAAAATTTTGTCCTTTCACATTTTTCAAGCAACAATCCGTTAAGTTCATTTTAAACGAAGCATTTAAAATAAACAATACGAGACAAAATTTATGAACAAACGTGCAATAAAATGAGCAATAAAATGAGCATTTTGCACTTTTGACAGAATTAAAACGCCTTCAATTCGTCTGCAAGTGCTTCCTGAAAAAGCCCGGCATAGATTTCATAGCCTTTGTGATTAAAGTGCACTTTATCATCATCATAAATATCATCTCTGTGCAGCGGCTCATACGCATTTACATCAATATAGCTGCAGTACGGCATCTTCTCTGCAAATTCGCGAATCCAAGAATCAAGCAATTCTTCCTGCTCTAATCTTTCGCTTTTGAACATTCTGCTGCGGTATAAATTCGGACCGCACAGATAGATTTTCATATCCGGGAAGTCTTCGTGTGCATAGACTACAACACGGCTTGCAAGGTCCCAGGTTTCTTCCGTCGTATAGCCAAAGGCTGCCGAATTTCCGTAGCCGACCGAATACACCAAAACCTTCGGTTCAAGCGGGCGCACCATGCGCGGATAATAATAGAGCTGATGCTCTGTGGTGGACGAGCCAAAGCCGCGGTTGATGCAGCACTGTGCACCGCTGTGCCCCAAAACTGCCTCGCGAAGCGGTGTGTTGCCGCGATATGCCGCCCAGCGCGTAAAATTCGACGGACCGTAGAATACGATTTGCCCCTTGATAATCGGCACTTTCTCATATTCGCAAATCTTCTTCTCCATCGATTCGCC
>JAZSGM010000307.1:0-11792 GCA_045532715.1 Clostridia bacterium | reverse complement strand
GGTGATGTTTTCGATGATGATGTCGTGGCAGCCGGCGCGCAGGTCAATGCCATCTGCGTTTTTAACAAGATGCTTTCCCTTGGTCGGGTCGGCCGTAATGTTACCGTTTTCGTCGACAAGCGTGTCATTTGCGCAAAAGTCAATATCGCGGATGCGCCCGTTTTGGCAATACATAAAATTCATTGCCCACCAGCGTTGGTTGCGGATATGCAGACCGGAAATTTTAAAGCCGTCCACATTTGCAAACAGCAGCATATTATTTACGCTGATGTGCGGATTGCCGTCTTTGCGGGAATTGCGCTCACAAAGACCGTTGTACACGCCACCGTCTAAAATGACGCTACCGCGCCCTTCGATGGTGATGTTGCGGTCTGTGCCTTCCTTCGTTCTGCCGAGCTGTGTGCGGGCGTTTTCGTTGGTAAACATATTGCAGAAGGTGTTTTCCGCCATGCGCAGATAGCAGTTTTCCATCACAAGATAAAAGTCGGACGGCAGTAAAACGGTTTTTTCAATCTCGTAAAAGCCGCAGATTTTTGCCTTGTTTGTTCCGCTATGTTTGGCAGCATCAATCTGTTTTTGAATGATGGCTGCGCCGTTTTGAATAAATTCCATGTTGAATCACCCTCCAGTAAAGTCATTATATTCAAATAGGGGGGCTTGTCAAGAAACGCACAACGAAATATTTTCGTAGAACAAAAAGCACGCCTATGGCGAGCTTTTTCTATTTCTGCTAACATATTCTCAATAAATATCCCATACTTACGGGGTGGATCATTTGCGAAAACGTGTGTGACTGCACCAACTAACTTGCCGCCTGCAGAAAGGGACTGCGCTCACGGGTGATGTCCATATGGGAGAACAAATTTATATGTCAATGGATGCAAAATTTAGCAATTCGTTTCCTTCTTCCCAACGTTCATATGCAATATATATTTTATTGCTTCCGTTTGTTGCAATATCCGAATAGCCTCCGATTGAATCTATTATTTTAACCTCTGACCAGCTTGCCCCACAGTCACTGCTTACGGAAAGAACAAGATTCTGTCTTGCGCTTTCGCATTTGCAGTTTGTGAAATACACATCGTTGCCGAGAGAAAGCATTCCGGCAGCGCAGGTCGGGTCCGGTAAATTTTCATCCATTGATGGGTTTGTCCAGCGGGAGATACCGTCTTTGCTGAATGCAATTGCACGGCATTTACACGGATTTTCGTTACGTATGTTCAAGAGTATGCCGTTTTTTGTTTCTGCCAGACAGGTTTCGGACGGATTGACCAGCAAGCTGTCATTGATGAGCTCTCCGATATGCCATGTTTCGCCTTTGTCGTCGCTATAGAGCGTAGAAATAATGCTTGGACGGTGCGCCTTTCTGTCTTCTGCATTGAGCGCCATCCAAAACGGAACGATATATCTGCCGTTGGACAAGACAGTGCCGTGACCTGGACCGCAGGCAATAACAGTATAATCATACAAAGGTGTTTTTAACTGTTCGGTGATTTCAACGGGTTGGCTCCACGTGTCGCCATCGTCGAAGCTTCTCATTATAAATGTGCGTGAATATTCTTCCTGATAAAGCAAAACAATCTGATCCGCGTCTGAAAACATAACCGGATTGTTTGTGGTTTTTCCTTTGCCATATGCAAGAATTTTCCGTTCGGTAAAGGTTTTTCCGCCGTCCGTGCTTCTGCGCATTGCAATATCAATTTCCGACCAATCGCCTCTGGCTTGTCGGCATTCATAATATACAATCACACTGTTCTGACAGGTGTAAATTACACCCGGGATTCTGTAGTAGCTGTAATTGCCGTCATTAAGACGCTCTAATGTATGCTTGCACATAACTTTCTACCTCCATTACAACAGAGGAAGCACGGTTTTTTCAATATAATCATAATTTTCTTTGGATATGCCTTTAAATGGTGCGCGCACATCGCCGAAATCAAAACCTAACATATTCAAAACCGCTTTTTCGCCCTGGAATACGCCTACTTTTATAAGTGCCGCAATAATTTTATTCGCCGTTTGCTGTACTTCAAAAGCCTCGCTGTGCTTTTCTTCGTTAAACAGCTGCTGCATCTTTATGAATTTTTCAGCCATAAAATTGTATGTACTGCCTATGCCGCCGTCGGCACCCATGGAAAGGCCTGCCAAAAACATTTCATCAAAGCCATTATAAAATATTTTGTTGGGGAAAGCAGTTTTGAACTGTTCCAATGCAAAATAATCATTGGAGGTGTGCTTAACGCCGATAAATCTTTCGTCATTTAAAAACTCTTTCAAATTTTCAGTTGTAAGATTCACGCCCGAAAATGCCGGAAAATTGTAAATCAGCATTGGGAGATTCACCTGATCCACAACATCAAAATAATGCTGCTTTATTTCATCAAAGGTAAATTTATAGTAAAACGGTGCAACTGCTGAAATCGCATCATAGCCCAAAGATTGTGCATATTCACCGAACATAATGGTTTGTCTTGTGCTGATACAGCCGATATGGGCTATGAGTGTGCAACGTTTGCCAACGATTTCCTTTACCAATTTGTAAACCTGTAATCTTTCTTCGTCAGACAACAAAAATGCTTCTGCAGTACTGCCGCCTACATAAAACCCGGTTACACCTTTTTGAATATTGTACTCAATAAGCTTTTCCAATGCTTTTTCATTGATTTCATTTTTCTCATTAAAGGGTGTCAGAAGCGCCGGGAATATTCCTTTGAACTTGTTTGAATCTGTCATATGCATAACCTCCTTATTTTATAACCTAAGTATAACACAAAAAAACGGGTATGTTTATACAAAATTTGCTTATTAATTGAATTGTGTTGCTTTTTCGGCAATCTTATACTATAATGATTGCAACAAGATGTTTAGCGTATTCTTAACGTTAGGAAGTGAAAATATGGCAACAGATGTAATGCTTTACCAAACCGGTAAGGATGAAATGCACCATACATGGCATAAAAACCAACAAAGCTGTTTTTTGTATGTTCATTCCGGCAAGGGAATCATTGCATTCAGTAACAGAATTTATTCCATAGAAAGAGGAAGCCTGTTATACATTCCATATAGCAGGTATCACTATACTCTGCCGGAAAAGCCGGAGCAATACATCAGAAGCAAAATGTTTGTTTCAAATAAGCAGATTGCGGATTTGGCCTCCAAAACAGTTCTCCCGGCAAGCTCTCCTGCATATGCCAAGATTCCGCAAAGTGAGCAAAATCAGATAGAACAAATTTGTTCTTTGTTGAAAAATTCGAGTTTAAAGGGTGCACATTTCGATTCAATTGCCAAAGGATGTCTTATGCAGCTGGCTGCATATTTGGATGCATATAAAATTTCTGCACCTGATTTTCTTGCCGGATATATCGAAGATTCTTTGCATTATATAAATCAGAATATTTCAACCCGTTTGACGATTGAAGAAATTGCGCAATCCGTCAATTTGAGCAAATACTATTTTTGCCATATTTTTAAAGACGCAATTGGAACAAGTGTTATGGACTATGTTTTAAATTCGCGTTTGACCTTTGCAAAGGAATTGCTTATTTCAACAAAAAAATCCGTCAGTGAGATTGCGGATGCCTGCGGCTTTGAAACGCTGTCTAGTTTTTGTCACCAGTTTAAACGCCATACGGGTATTTCTGCATTGAACTATAGAAAAAGCGTTCAAAACGCACAAAAAGAAATCGAATAACAACAAGGCTTCGCATACAGAAAAAATGCTCACCTATAAAATATAAGTGAGCATTTTATTGTATATAAAAAGCACGCCTATGGCGAGCTTTTAATATGTTCAATCAGATTTGCGGATTGATAATAAATTTACCTTTGGCTCTGCGCTTAGCGTCGGCAAGAATCTCCGGCAGCTTGTCAAGGCCTTCTAAGGCGTAAACCATCGAGGTTACATCGATTTTGCCGTTTTCAATCAGCGCCAAAGCACGCGTTTGTGTATACGGGTTAATAAACGATGCCTTTAAAACAACTTCCTTTTTAAAGATTTCAAACGGCTTTACGGTAATTTCGTCGTTCGGCGCTGTGAGACCGAACATCATTACGATGGAATCCTTGCCGGCAATTTCAATCGCCTGCTCGATTGTTGCGGTCTTGCCTACGCATTCAATCACACAGGAGATGCGGTCGATACAGTTTTCAGCCAATACGCCTTTTACATCCTCGCTTAATGGGTCAATGCACAAATCCGCACCGAGCTTTTTGGCGATTTCTCTTTTTTCTGCAACGGGCTCGAGCATAATCAGCTTGCCTGCGCCGGAGAGCTTTGCCAGCTGTAGCATAATCATGCCAATCATACCGCCGCCGATTACGGCAACTGTGTCGCCGCAGGAAATGTTGCACATATCAATGCCGTGCACACAGCAAGCCACCGGCTCTGTCATAGCGGCTGCCTCGTAGGAGGTGGCATCCGAAAACTTGTAAACCTGCGACTGCGGTACGACGCAATACTGTGCAAAGCCACCGTTTACGCCCGTACCGATACCGGTCATCTTCTCGCAGAAATGACCTATGCCGTTTTTGCAGTAATAGCACTCGCCGCAAAGCTGGTTCGGGTCTACGCAAACTCTGTCGCCTGTTTTGATTTCCGTCACGCCTTCACCGACAGCCTCGACAAGACCTGCAAATTCATGACCTAAGATTGTGCCGCTCGGGGTAGGAAAGCACCCTGCATCGCCGCAAAAGATATGGATGTCCGTGCCGCAAATGCCGCACGCCATAACCTGAATCAACACCTCGCCTGCCTTGGGCTGTGGTTTTTCTACATCAATAATTCTGAAGTCATTTCCTTTAAAAAATACGCCTGCTTTCATTTTTTTCACCTCTAAATTGTTATTTGCATCGGTTTTCTGTTTTTGTAATAAAAAATGTTGCTAAAACCGACTGTTTTCAGTGTTTGAATTGCGTTGTCAAAATGCATTGCAGCATCTTTGGCAATGTGTGCATCCGAGCCTAAGGTGATTAAATAGCCGCCCATAGCATAATACTTTTTCAAGATTTCTGCAGAGGGCATAAAATCATTTAAAACCTCGTAAGCGGAGGTATTGACCTCCAACGCAATGCCTTTTTTGATAATCCGCATTAATATTTCCTCGATTTTGCTTTCGTAGCAGGATATATCAATGCCGAAATTATACTTGCCGTTTATGTAGCGTAAAGGGCAGGTCAGGTGCGCCAAAATGTCAAAATCGGTCGTTTCGAGCATGGTCAGGATATCATCGAAATACGCATCGAGAAATTGCAAAACCGTCTCCTTGCTCAGCTTGGAAAAATCTATTTTGGAGTAAGCGTGGGTCAGTGGCGCATACTTGACCAAATGCACCGAGCCGATGATCACATCGTAAGGCGCGAGGTTGTGTGCTTTTTGATATTGCTCCGGATGCCAGAAGCCTTCGCTGATTTCAATACCGCTTAAAATGCGCTGTCCGTTTTTGTTTTTTGCATTCAGTTCTTTGGTGGTTTGATACGCTTTTTGCATCGGCGTAAAAACATCGTAGTCGGTATAGGAATCCGTATCAAAATGATCTGTTACCGCAAAAAGCTTTGTCCCGTTTTCTGCTTGTGCAGCCGCCATAGCTTCGATTCTGCAAACCGAATCGTGCGAGCTTTCCGAATGGGTATGCATATCGGCAAGAATGCCTTTGTTTAAGGTTGGCTTTAGCTGACCGTTGGTTTCAACAATATCTGCACCGAGCCTTTCGGCCTCCTGCAGCTGTGCGTTGGTGGATAAAATCCAAAGTCCTAAGCGCGCATACTGTTTTATGAGGCTTGCCGATTCTTTTGTCGCAAATTCGACCTTTACCCAGGCGGTTGCCGGACATTGTAGCGGCAGCCAAACTGTCAGTTGTTCTTTGGGTAAAAGCGTGCCGAGCTGTTCTAAAATTTCGCGGGTGACCGGACCGTCATAGTGAAAATGCATATTCGGGAAAAAGCGAAGCGCTTTTTTAAGCGAATCAATGCTAAAACAAGTCAGGCATGCAATCGCCTCGTATGGCTGAATCAGTTCGAAAAATGCAGCCTTTTGTTCCTCGGTAAAACGCTCGTATTTATTGTCGATTTTGAGCTTTATATTGTTTTTAGCCGCAAATTTCAGCACATCCTCAAACAGCGGGATTTTTGTGCCTCTGAACTTTTCGGAAAACCACAGACCGAAGTCATAATTCAGCGCTTCTGCATAGGTAATATCAGCGATTTGAAGCGGCTGCAGAAGCTCGTCGCCGTTATCAAAGCGTGCTGTTTTATTGATGGTAAGATTATGCAGTAAAACAAATTTTTGGTCTTTTGTCACACCGACATCCAGTTCTATAATGCCGTAGCCCTGTCGGACGGCGGCTTCCAAAGCCGGCATCGTATTTTCGGGATTTTCGGTGCTGACACCCTTATGTGCTTGGAAAATCATATTATAAAGTCATCACTCCTTTTCGCTTATATCAATCAAGGATAGCTTTGTTTTGCTTTAAAATATCTTGCAGCATCGACACATCGATTTCACTTGCTGCCTTTTTCGTATTTAATGCTACAAAAGCTGCAGTTCCGGCAGCCTGACCCATTGCCATGGCACAAGGCATACAACGCAAGCCGCCTGCTGCCTGTGATTCGCAAGCGATGGTTTTGCCGGCAACAAGCAAATTGTTAATGCCCTTCGGCAGCATACTTCTGTAAGGGATGTAATATCTTTTTGCAACTTCAATTTTAAAATTGCCGTGTTCGTTTTCGTTTCTGGAATGTACATCCATACCAAAGCCGTAAACGGCAATGCGATCCGGATGTTTTGTGCCGTTTGCAACATCCTCCACCGTGATTTTGTAAATGCCGTCTATGTGGCGGCTTTCGCGGACACCCAAAACCGGCGCAACCTGATAAAGCTCGCAATTTTCAAAGCCCGGCGTTTCTTCGCGCAAAACCTTGTACGCATCGAGCACCTGCAGTCTTGCCTCGCGATGTGCATCGCTCATGCTCTTGGAGTTGGTTGCATCTACATTATAAACATGATAATGGTTTACGGAATACACACCCTTTCTCGGTGTGCGATACGCCTTGACGGGGCGGGTAGGGCGCTCGTTTGTTGTATACTCTGCGTTGCCCACCTCAAACATCAGCGTTCCCGGCTGCGGTACGCCGCTTTGCTCTTCGCCCTTGTAGGTCGATACACCGGAGGCTGCTGCAACATCTGCGTTGCCCGTACAATCGATTATGATTTCGCCCGAAACGCTTACAAGACCCTCGAGCGCCGAAAGCACAAGATGTTTTATATGCTCGTTTTCACAGATGCAATCTGCAAATCTTGTGTACAGCAATACCTCCACATTTGCTTCCTGCACCATTTTATCTAAAACAATCTGCAGCATATAGGAATGAAAAGGCGTAACGTGGCGATGATACCTTCTGATAAATGAGGTGTGCACACTCGGGGACTCAGTTTCCTCCGGCGGAATTACTGCCGAGCATTCTGCCAGCCTTTCAACGATTTCGCGGTAAATGCCGCCGACGGTCAGCTCGTCGCCGTCTTTGTCATATACGGTCATAAAGGGTTGCACCAGGCCGATGGTTGCCATACCGCCCAGCATACCGGTGGCTTCTGTCAACAGCACCTTCAGGCCTGCTCTGCCTGCGGCAATTGCGGCGCACACGCCTGCAGGACCGCCGCCCACAATGACAACATCATATTTGCCGTAAAATGGAAGACTTTTTGTGTAAGAAATCTGTTCGGTCATAGTACATATGCCTCCTGAGAAATTTTGTTTGACAATAATGCTTGTTTATGTTAATTTTAAATTAAACATTCAAAACAAACAATAAGGGACGCTGTTTTCGAGCAAATGCTCAAAAAAGCGCGCATTTGGCAGGTGGAATTTGATTATATGAACAAAGACAGAGAAAAAGAGATTCTGGAAATGCTGTTAAAGCAAAAAAAGGTGACTGTGAAGCAGTTGGCGGAGGCGCTGTTTATCAGCGAGCCTTCGGTCAGACGCGATTTGGCAAGCCTGGAAAAGCAGAATTTAATTAAGCGCGTGCACGGCGGCGCGGTGCTGGAAGAAACGATGCTGTCTAAAAATAAAATTCCCTTTTTAATCCGAGAGTATGAGCAGAGCGGTGAGAAGGTACTTATTGCGCAAAAAGCCATCGACCTGATTCAGGACAATGATGTTATCTTTATGGATGCCTCTACAAGCTGCTATTATCTGATTCCGTTTCTTTCCTCGAAAAGAAACATAACCGTTGTGACAAACGGTGTGAAGGCGCTTTCGAAATTGGCGGAGTATGATATAAATACCTTTTCTACCGGCGGTGCGCTTGTAAACAGCTGCCTTGCTTTGGTGGGAGAAGAGGCGTATAAAACCATCGAAAGCTTTAATGCGGATATTGCGTTGTTTGCGTGCAGAGGCCTTTCCGAGGACGGGTATCTAACGGACATTGCGCCGGAAGAAAACAATGTAAGAAAACGCATGATTAAAAATGCAAAAAAGTCATATTTGCTCTGTGCAAGCGACAAAATGGGAAAAAAGTATTTCCACAACCTTTGCCATAAGGACGAAATTGACGGAGTGATAACAATATAAATAATGCCCGCCTATATTTTTATAGACGGGCATTTCTCTTATTTGATTTTTTCTGTCTTATCCATCATCAGCTCTGCAAATATGCCGTAGCCGCAGGTTGGATCATTCACAAACACGTGCGTGACGGCGCCGACAAGGTTGCCGTTTTGCAGAATCGGGCTGCCGCTCAGGAGTGATGTCAATAGGGGACAACAAATTTCTATAAGAATTTGCGAATTTGAGTGGGTGTAACACCAAAGTTTTTTTTGAAAGTATATGATAAATGTGACTGCGAAGAAAAACCACATATTGAAGAAATTTCTTCAATTGTTAATTGAGTTGATGTAATCAGCTCGTGTGCTTTTATAAGTCTTTGTTTTAAGATATATTGATGGAGTGTTGTACCTTCCTCTTTTTTAAAAATTTCATTAAGATAGAAAGGATGATAATTTAGCATTTTTGCAATTTGTTTATTATTTAAATCAATTTTTTCAGATAGTATAGCTTTAATTTGTTTACACACCGAATTGTTATGTGTATCTTGTATATTCCGGAATATATTTATTAAAATTATTTTCATGACGGCACTTTGCAATGCTTCATAGCCTTCTTTTTTCAACAATCCTTCGTCGCAAATTCGTTTCAACGCATCTTCGCACCATATGGAAGCAGGTAAATAAATAATACTTTCAAACAATTTACTCTTAGTTTCGTATTGTGTATAAAGTATGTTGCTCGGCAGACAGCCTTTATATTCCTCAGGTCCCATAGGAGCAATGTTTGAATAACTATGCGAAAAATCAAAATTCACAGTATAAATCAGCAATTTGTTTTCTTTGCACAGCGAAAACTTATAAGGCATCCCACATGGATAATAAATAAGCGCGCCCGGTGAAAGCGGGTACACTTTTCCGCCGCTTTCAAAACTTCCATTACCTGATAAAATGTATATAATTCTGCAATCATTTGCGACGATGGTTTTATCAGCAATGATATATGTGCTTTTTGCAATATATCTTACAAAAGGATTAAAATTAGTATTCACAAAATGCACCCATTTCTTTGTTTTTTGAAAAAACTGCTTTGTTTTACATATTGATTATATCTACCTTTAATATTAAAGTCAATATATAGAATTGAGGAACGGAGCTGTATTTATGATTGCAATGTTAATAGGAATACTTGGGATTACGGCAAACTGTGTCATATATCAGCAAAAAAACGGCAAAAATCTGTTGCTATGGAAACTGATTTCAGATATTTTGTGGTTTTTTCATTATTTGTTTTTAGGTGCGTATTCAGGAAGTGCGGTTGCTATGATAGCAGTATTTCGTGAATTTGTTTTTTATAAAGAGAATCAAAAAGGAAGAAAAATCCTCTTTTACTTATTATTCTTTATTTCAATAACAGTTTTTTCTGCGATATTTACCTGGAAAGGCGTTATAAGTATTTTTCCGGCAATTGCCTCAATAATTTCAATTATAGGTTTTTGGAAAGCCAATCCCGAGCTTTCCCGAGTGCTTGCTTTTCCTATATCTGTGCTTATGCTTACATATGATTTAAGTTGTACTTCTTATGTAGGAATTGCAAATGAAATTTTAACAATAACAGCCACAATATTTGCAATGATTTATACTACACATAAAAGAAAGGTTGATGAAGATGAGAATAGGAGTTATTAACTGGGACTGCTCTCTGCCACCGGATACATTTTTTGGCGGGTATTTTTCCAAAACGCTGAGTGCCAGAAAGTGGAGAAATCGTACCCCATACTATGCAGACATAATTTCCGAAGATAACATTTGCTGTCATTATAAAACAGCAGAAGAATATGACAGGGAACTACAGTATGCAATTGAAGCCGGAATTGATTATTTTGCATATGTGTGGCATACAGATAATAAAAATGCAAAGCAGGACATTGGTGTAACCACATCAGTTACACATCCTCATGCATGGACTCAGGATTACGCAAGAAAGCTGCATCAAAAAAGTTTGTTGTCAGAAAAAATCAAATTATGCGCAATTTTAATGAGCAGCCAGCCATATACAGAAAGCGATTATTTTCATCTTGCACAAGCTATGAAAGCGCCATATTATGAGAAGGTTGGGGAAAGACCAATCGTTTATTTGTTCGGTGGATACAGAACAGATTTTATAGATTTGTTAAAAGAATTTCCGCAAAAATATGGTACGAACAATCCGTATATCATATTTATGAATAACGGAATTGAAAGTGAAAATGGTGATTATTCTAAGGCAGATGCGGTGTCAGCGTATGCTTGTGCTAATAAAGACTCTATAGAAAATTATAATCAACTTATTGATGTTTTGATTTCGCAAAATGAGGCAAGAAAAAAGTACAATATAAATATTGTTCCATTGTTTACAATGGGGTGGGATCCCGCTCCCCGAATAGAAACACAGGTGCCATGGATTACCTATGAAAACAAAGGATATGCTCAAAACCCTACACCTGATGAAATTGAAAATGGTGCGAAAAGGCTTGCCAAATGGATAAGCGAAAACAGAGAATATACAAATACCGATCACATCCTGACATTTGCATGGAATGAATTTGAAGAAGGCGCGTGGATTTGCCCCACATATGATGATGATTTGAATATTGACAGCAGCCGCGTTAAAGTTTTTTCTGAAATGGTTAAAAATTGGAAGCAACGATTATTATAAAATATGGAGGACAGTTAATATGTCGGGGAAAATTCACGATCCGAATCTACTTAAAAGTTTTAAGGAAACAACAGAAACAGACTGGTATGAGGTGGCAACTGAAAACTTTGATATTCACGGATTGATTAAAGATAAAGAAGGAAGCTTATCCTTAAGAATGCCTCTTGATATTGCAAAAACAGTAAGTGACGGTGTTTTTAATCAAGCAATTTATGGTGCAGGAGGAAGGATTCTTTTTTCCACAGATTCCCCCTTTATTTCAATAAAAGCCGAGTATGGCGCGGGCTATGTACCCACTGTGTGCAATCATGTGTTTTCCTTTGGCTTTGACCTTTATGAGTTTGATGGCAGCAAGGACAAATTTGTTGCGGCATACCGTCAAATAAAAGGATTTGACGGGAAAACCGCAGAGTTTACGGGATATACACAAAAAGATGGTGATATGGGATATTACACCATCAATATGCCGCATTTTTGTGAAGTTAAAAAAATGTATATCGGTATAAAAAAGGGATACAGCCTTGGCAGAGGCAAAAAGTATATAAATGAAAAGCC
>JAZSGM010000146.1:0-11391 GCA_045532715.1 Clostridia bacterium | reverse complement strand
TTGTAGACGGAAACGCAGTAACGCTCGACGTTCCGGCGCAGGAAATCGGCGGCAGAACTTTAATTCCGCTCCGTGCACTCGTAGAAGCGCTCGGCAAAGAGGTTTTCTGGGATGACAGAGGACTCATTCTCATTACAGATGCACCTGTGACCTACGATGCGGAAACGATTAACAAAATCATTGATTTGTTAGACATCCGTGTGCAGGCAAACGGCAACGAAATCAAATTCTTCGATAGTGAGGTTTATAACTACAACGTACAGATTGCCAAGGGTGCAGCTGTACCGACAATCTCGGTAATTTCCGATAAGGCAGCGGTTATAACACAAGGCAATCCTGCAACCGTAGTGATTGACGGCAAAACCTACACCTTTAATTTCGTGGAAAATCCGTTTGAGGGCGTGCACGGCACGGGGTCAGCTGAGATTGCAAAGACGCTGAGTGTTAAGGTCGAGGGCGGAGATGCACTTCCGTCTTATCAGTCTTATTTATCCATTCAGAGTGCGACGAGTTCGATTGAGTGGACCGAAGAGAAGTACCCGATGACCGGTACTTATGACGGCGTAATCAGTGAAGAAACAGTGAACCGTTGGTCGGCAGACGGTATCGGTAGCTGGATTTGCTACGACTTCGGCGAGGTCAAGACCTTACATTCGTTTGCACTTTCCGGCTATAAGGCGATGAGCCGAAGCTACAAATACGATGTTGAAATCTCGACTGACGGCGTAAACTTCACGAAGGTAACAAATGTGGAAACACCGCTTGGGGTGGACCACGATGTATTTGCACTTGGTGATGTACAGGCGCGCTTTGTTCGCCTGACTTGTACGCTTTCGTCCAACTCCACCTGGGCAGGTATTTCCGAGGTGCGCTTCTATGACAGCGCGCAGATGGAAAGCGATGACCAGAATGCATGGATGAGCTATTTTTACGCAAGCTCGATTAATATGCTGGCAGGCAGCACCGCACAGCTTCGTGTGACGGGCGTAAACAAGAAGGGGAATAAAGTGGAAATTGACGCCGCAGGCGTAAAGTATACCAGCACAAAGCCGGAGGTTGCAAGTGTAGACGCGACCGGTAAGGTAACGCTTTTAAAGGCGGGCTCTGCCGTGATTAAAATTGAGTATACAGCCAATGGCAGAACAATCAATGCAAGTGTTCCGGTAACAGTAGAATAACATTACGGCATCCTCGCTTTGGCGGGGATGCTTGTTTTGAATTAAAGAGAAAACTTGAAAGTTGTATGACAGCGTGGTATAATTGATATACACAGTCTTGTTGAGGATACTACAATAGAGGGATTGATGTAATGTATAGTTTATTGATAAAGGTTTTGAGTCTGTTTTCTATAAGCCAGGTTGCGTATTTGGTATTTTTATTTATTGCTTTCTTTGCGGTATTGTTTGGCGTTGGAGCGATAATTTGTTTTTGGGCTAAGGCGAAGAAGAAAGCGCAGCCGATTTCTGACAAATTGAAATATTGTACCATAGCGATGGCGTTGATTTTTGGTGATATGATTTACACAGTGCTTAACTTTGGATGGTGCAGATATGGTCTTTCGATTTATTATACTGTTCAGTCTGTTCTCATGATTTGGGGAGCGTGCGTGACTGCGCCACATATGAAAAAGTCCGGAATTTTTAAATTGTTATTTGTATTTAACTGTATACTTTATACTGTGCCACGTGTAGTATTGCCGGATTCACTTGCGAATGATTTGTACGGTTTTTTCGGTTTGGTTCAATACGGTGATTTTTGGGGACATGTTCTTTTGAATGTGTCGGTCACGTGCACTATAGCGCATATTGTTTTGTGCATTGTTCAAATTATAGTCGCATCGCGCTTAAATAAGCGTTGCCGTAGCGACTGATACATGATGAAGAGAAGAGCGCCTTTGCCAAAAGACAGAGGTGCTTTTTTGATGCTTATCAGGCATAGCTTTCCTTGTGTAAAGGGAGGTGGGTTGCTTATTATGCCTTCCCCTTGAGGGGAAGGGGGACCGCTTGCGGTGGATGAGGTGTTGTAAAAAGAAAGGTTGAAATACAGTTTCACCTCATCAGTCGTTCTAACGGCTGACAGCTTCCCCTCAAGGGAAGGCCTTTGGGTATTGCGCTTGCTTGACAATCTTCTGCTTTAAAAAGATTGTTTTGTGCATTGCAAGTGTCGAAAAAAACAAGTATACTGATATAAATGAGGTGAACCGTATGGAAAAATTGGGAATGCTCAAAAAGTATACTTCAAAAGAGATAAAAGACTCGCGCATCAGTATCGGCTTTGAATGCTTGGACAGAGAACTCTTTAAGCCGGAGAAATGCTATGATTTGCTCGGAAAGACCGGTGTAAAATATGCACGCTGTCAGACCGGGTGGGTGCGCTGTGAAACTGAAAAGGGAAAATACGATTTTTCGTGGTTGGATGCTGTAGTGGACAGCATCATAGAACAGGGCGTGCAGGTCTGGTTTAACGTCGGTTATGGTAACCCCTTGTACATGGACGATATCAAAAACAAGGCGGCGGTCGGCTGTGTACCGCTGTATTACGGCGAGGAATGCGTGCTGGCATGGAAAAGCTATGTAAATGCACTTGCAAAGCATTTCGTCGGCAGAGTGCGTGTTTTTGAAATCTGGAACGAACCGGAGTCGCCGAATTTCTGGTACCCAAGCGTGCCGGATCCGAAGGAATATGCAAAGCTCTACGCAATGACAACGGCGGAAATCTTAAAGCATATACCGGATGCAAAGTTTGTTGCAACTACGGCGTCGGAATATGATTTTGGCTATATCAAGGGTATGTTTGCGGCACTTAAAGGTCAGCAGGTGGATTATTTTGCTTATCACGCACATGCAATGTATCCCGAGGTTTGCCACGGACACGGACAGGCGTATTTGGACAATGTGGCGCACCTTCGCTCGATGTTGGACGATGCAGGCTTTGCGCATACACAGCTGATACAGGGCGAGGCAGGACAGCCATCCTGGGCACCGGAGGGGCATTGGCTCTATAAAGACGGATATGACAATCCGCGTGCGCAGGCGGTATGGCTCTTGCGGAGATTCATTTTAGACCATTATGCAGGTGTAGCACTTAGCTCGTTTTTTATGATTGCGGATATTTGGGAAAAGCCGTATGAAATGGCAACGAAAACAATTCCGCGTGCGCAGGCAAACGGGATTTTGAACGGTCTTAGCTACACACCGAAGCCGTCCTATACTGCGATGCAGCACGTTGCGGCGTTGTTACAGGGCGACATCAAGGCGTGTGATGCGTATTTCACGGCAAGTGTGCCGGAGCTTGACATTTGTGCGCGGCATGCACTGATGCGGTTTGCCTTTGAAAAAGACGGTAAACCGGTGTATGTGTATTATCTGCCGGATGCGGTGAGCGATGAAGTGTATATGAAAAAGGCGCTTACAGCATTTACGGAAATCCTGCTAGAAGAACCGGTACTTGTGGATATGTATACAGGTGAGGTGTTTTTGCTTGATGCGCCTGCTTGTGTACATGGGTTGGCAACATATGAAAATCTGCCGCTCGCAAATTATCCGCTGGTGCTTACCGAACGTAGCGCAATTGCATTAGAGAATTAAAAGGGACGGTTGTCCTTTTTTTTCTTGCTTTATTCACGGAAATAATGTATACTGTATTTGCTTGATTTATTATAGGAGGGTGTTTGAAATGCAAAGAGAAAAATTTTCCTCGCGTCTCGGCTTTTTGCTGATTTCTGCGGGGTGTGCAATCGGCCTCGGAAACGTATGGCGTTTTCCGTACATCGCCGGTAAATACGGCGGCGCGGCATTTGTGCTTTTGTACTTAGTGTTTTTGGTATTGATGGGCTTGCCGATTATGGTGATGGAGCTTGCAGTCGGCCGCGGCAGTCAGAAAAGTATTGCCATGTCGTTTGATGCGCTTGAACCGGAAAAGTCAAAGTACCATCTTTACAAGTACATTGCAGCTGCAGGTAACTATCTTCTGATGATGTTTTATACTACGGTTGCCGGCTGGATGGTGATTTACTGCAAGAAAATGATTTGCGGTGAACTTGTGGGTGTAACTGCACAAGAAGCAGGTGAAATTTTTGGCGCAGTTACAGCAAATCCTGTTGGGATGACGGTTGCAATGACAATCGTGGTTGTCGGCTGTTTTGCAGTTTGCTCTGCAGGACTTCAAAAGGGCGTAGAAAAGGTTACAAAGTGGATGATGCTGGCGCTTTTGGCGATTATGTTTGTGCTTGTCGGCAACTCGATTGCAATGCCGGGTGCGGCGGAAGGTCTTAAGTTCTATCTCTATCCGGACTTCGGAAAGTTGACAGAAGCAGGTATCTTCAATGCCATCTTCGATGCGATGGGACAGGCGTTTTTCACACTGAGTATCGGTATGGGCTCCATTGCAATTTTTGGCAGTTATATTGATAAAAAGCATTCACTGACCGGTGAGGCTTTGCGTATTACACTTCTGGATACAAGTGTGGCATTTATGGCAGGTCTGATTATTTTCCCGGCTTGCTTTACTTACGGCGTTGCGCCGGATGCAGGTCCGAACCTGATTTTTGTAACACTGCCAAATGTGTTTGCCGCAATGCCGGGTGGACGCATTTGGGGCACACTGTTTTTTATCTTCCTTTTGTTTGCAGCGCTTTCAACGGTCATTGCCGTATTTGAAAACATTATTTCCTTCTGGATGGATTTAAAGGGCTGGAGCAGAAAGAAGACAGTTATTATCAACGGCATCGCGCTTTTAGTAATGTCGCTTCCGTGCGTGCTCGGCTTTAATGTGCTTTCGTTCATTCAGCCGCTCGGTGCAGGTTCAAACATTATGGACCTGGAGGACTTTATCATCAGCAACAATATTCTGCCACTCGGCTCGCTTGTATATCTGACCTTCTGTACCTACAAGTTCGGCTGGGGCTGGGATAAGTTTACTTTGGAGGCAAACACCGGCGATGGCCTTAAATTCCCGACAAAGCTGCGTGTGTATTTTAAATACATCCTGCCACTGATTATTCTGTTCATCTTTGTGCAAGGTTACATTGCAAAGTTCTTTTAAGATTTAAACAAAAAAAGAGAGCATCGCTCTCTTTTTTGTTTATTTAATATCTACAAAGACATGCTCCCGTGCTGATTTTTTCGCTGCGAGGCACAGTTTTGCGCTTAAGATACCTTCGCTGAGTGGGGAGCCGGATTTTTCCGTACCCTTCATCACGCCCAGAAAGTTTTTGCAAAGCAAGTCGTCACCGCCGAAATGATTACCGTCGTCGGTAAGTGTGTGCTTTTCTGTGGTATTATCAAAATGATGATAGACAGTCACAGTTGAATTCTGCCAGTCAAACTCCAGTGTGCCCTTGTGACCGATTAAGCGTGCACCACGTTTACCGGCACCTTTGCGTGTGATGAAGTTTTGCGAGTATACGACGTGCAGACCATTTTCATATTCTACCAAAACAGAGCCGCTGTCGTGATTGCCGGTATCGACGGCAAAGCAGCAAAACTCGCCGATGCGGCTGTCTTCACCGAGCTTTCGGATGTTTATATCGCTTTCAATGCAGGTTTCGCGTTCGGCGCAATCTGCACACTTTAATCCTGCCGGCTTGTCACCTTTGTATACTTGCTTGGACTCCATTGCTGCAAGGCGTACGGGTTTAAGCCCATTTAGCAGATAACATATATAATCTAAATCGTGCGTGGATTTTTGTAAAAACAGACCGCCGGTCTCGCTTTCGTTGCGATACCACAAATGGTAATAGCCTCTGCCATACGGAACATTGTTGTATGCTTGTACATGCGCAATTTCGCCGAGTTTGCCACTGTCCACAATTTCTTTTACAAAGCTGCACATATGGGACAGTCGGAGAGGGAAGGACACAACGGTTTTTTCGTTCATATGTGTCAGTGATTCTAAACGATGCAGGTCCTTTTCTGTGATTGCAACCGGTTTCTCTAAAAATAGAGGTAGATTGTAATTGGCAACCAGGCAAGCGTAATGCGTATGCAAAGAGCAGCGTGTACCAATTAAAACGCCGTCTAATTTTTCATTTTCCAGCATTTCCTCGGCTGAGGTATAAAAGTGTACATCTTTAAAACCAACCTGCGTAAAGCGTTTCGGTACAGCTTCTGCGGCAATATCCGCAATAGCGACCAAGCTGACTTCTCCTGTGCTCCTTAAATTGTTTGCAATGGCATTGATGCGATCACCATAACCAATTACAGCAATGTTTAACATAGAATCACCCCTATAGTAGTAGAATAACAGAAGATGTGTGTAAAAACAATACTGTTCCTGCTCATTTTTAGCACATTTCTGCTAAATCAAAAAGAGCAAAGATGAAATTTTCATCTTTGCTCTTTTGAATTAGAAAATTAGTTTAAGATTGCAACCTCTGTTTCCTTATCGAAGAGGTGAATCTTGTTTGCATCAAATGCAATCTTGATTTGATCACCGAGCTTTGTTGTGGATCTCGGGTTAACGCGCGCTGTGAATGCAACACCCTCAATCTTGAGGTAGAGGTATGTTTCAGCACCCATCATTTCGGTGATTTCAACGTCAGCATCTACTATGGAATCAGCGGATGCAGCGATGAAAGCTTCATCATCGTGCAAATCTTCCGGACGGATACCAAGTGTAACGTCCTTGCCGAAGTACTCAGCCGGAATGGTTTCAGCCTTGTCAGCCGGGAGCTTCACCTTGCTTGCGCCGAAGGTGAGATATACACCGTTTTCGGCTTTCTCAAGCTTTGCATCGATGAAGTTCATTTGCGGGCTACCGATGAAGCCGGCTACGAACTTGTTTGCCGGTGTGTTGTAAAGGTTCATCGGGGAGTCAACCTGCTGAACAATACCGTCCTTCATAACCACGATACGGCTACCCATTGTCATAGCCTCTGTCTGGTCATGCGTTACGTAGATAAAGGTTGTCTGCAGTTTCTGATGCAGCTTACCGATTTCTGTTCTCATCTGTACACGCAGCTTTGCGTCGAGGTTGGAGAGCGGTTCGTCCATTAAGAACACCTTCGGTTCACGCACGATAGCACGACCGAGCGCAACACGCTGTCTCTGACCGCCGGAGAGCGCCTTCGGCTTTCTGTCGAGGAGGTGCTCGATGTCGAGGATCTCAGCAGCTTCCTGTACACGTCTCTTAATTTCATCACGCGGCATCTTGCGGAGCTTAAGACCGAATGCCATGTTTTCAAATACGGTCATATGCGGATACAGAGCATAGTTCTGGAATACCATTGCGATATCTCTGTCTTTCGGTGCAACTTCGTTTACGAGTCTGCCGTCGATGTAGAGTTCACCGTCACTGATTTCTTCCAAACCTGCGATCATTCTCAGCGTTGTGGTCTTACCGCAACCGGAAGGACCAACGAGGATGATAAATTCCTTGTCTTCAATCTCGAGGTTGAAGTCGCTAACTGCAACAACACCGCCCGAGTATCTTTTGTAGATGTTCTTTAAGCTTAAGTTTGCCATTGGTAGATACCCCTTTCATTTTTTGGAAAGCTTATTATGGAAATTTCCGTTCCCTGAAACTTACAATACATATTATAGCATAACGAAAACCCTTTTTACATAACCAAAGTAACCAAAAATTAAAATCGAAAATTGTATGTTTTGCACAAAAAACGGCATATATGAGAATATATGCCGTTTTGGTGATTCAATTATTCAGCTACGTTCTTTTTTGCGTTTTCGATTACTTTGTCAACGATGTTTTTCGGTGCATCTTCGTAGCGAACGAAGTTAAATTCGAACATACCGCGTCCCTGTGTCATCGAGCGCAAATCTGTTGCGTATTTTGCCATTTCCGCAACCGGAACTTCGGCTTCAACCACGCCACTGTTCATACCCAGGATACGACCGCGACGTTTGTTGATGTCGCCGATTACGTCACCCATAAGCGTTTCCGGCACCGTTACGGTTAAGAAACCAACCGGCTCTAAGAGTACCGGATTTGCCTGTGCAAGACCGGTCTTGTAAGCCAGACCTGCAGCTACCTTGAACGCCATTTCCGACGAGTCTACCGGATGGTAGGAGCCGTCGAGCAGAGTTGCCTTTAAGGAAACCACCGGATAGCCGGCAAGCACACCGTGCTCCATACAATCCTTCAAGCCCTTTTCAACTGCAGGGAAGTAGTTCTTCGGCACGCTGCCGCCGAATACGTTTTCGCAGAATTCAAGACCTTCGCCTGTGCCCGGCTCAAATTCAATCACAACGTGTCCGTACTGACCGTGACCGCCGGACTGCTTCTTGTGCTTCCCTTCCACCTTCGCGCGACCGCGGATGGCTTCTCTGTACGGTACAATCGGCGCCTCAAGCTTTGCGTCAACTGCATACTTGCTCTTGAGCTTGCTTAAGATAATATCCAGATGCTGCTCGCCCTGACCGGAGAGAATCATCTGCTTTGTTTCCTTGTTGTTTGCAAGACCGATGGTCGGATCTTCTTCGCGCAGCTTTGTAAGGCCCATACTGATTTTTTCTTCATCGCCCTTTGCCAGCGGCAGAACGGCAAGAGAAATAATCGGCTTCGGATATTCGATGCCTTCGAGCTTTACATAGGTACCGGCTTTGCAGAGTGTGTCGCCTGTGCCTGTAACGGCAAGCTTGGTCACAGCACCGATATCGCCTGCGGACACTTCGCTGACTTCAATCTGCTTTTTGCCCTTCACGGCATACAGTCTGCCGATTTTTTCGTTTGTGTCCTTATTCGGATTGTAAACGGTTGTATCTGCTTTAATGCTGCCGGAAATGACGCGGAAAATGGAAAGCTTACCTACATACGGGTCTGCAACGGTCTTAAATACGATTGCGGCAAAATCACCGTTCGGGTCGGCATTCAATTCGACCGGATTGCCGTCCTTGTCCTCTGCGATGCTCGGCTCTGCCTTCATCGGGGACGGCATGAATTCTACCATCTTATCCATAAACAGCTCAATGCCCTTGCCGGAGTTGGTGTCACCTGCAAATACCGGAATGATTAAGTTTTCCTTGATACCTGTACGAATGCCATTTTCAATTTCTTCTGCGGTGAAGGCTTCGCCGTCGAAATATTTTTCCATTAAAGCCTCATCGGTTTCAGCAATCTGCTCCATCAAAGCTTCACGCATTTGCTCAAGTACGGCTGTGTGGCTGTCCGGCACCGGAATTTCACTCATTTTAAAGCCATCTACGGCATATGCCTTGCCTGTAATGGTATCAATCACAGCGGTCATTTTTTTGTCTGCATCCAATACCGGAATGCTGAATGCAATTACGGCTGTACCGAAACGGCTCTTGATCTGCTCCAAAATACCTTCGTAATCTGCGTGTTCATTTTCAACCTTTGATATGTAAATGGCAATCGGCAGATGGTGGTTCGCAGCTGCGCGGAAAGCCTTTTCCGTGCCGACTGCAACGCCGGATTTACCGCTGACAGCGATTAAAACACAGTCTGCACCGCGCATACCTTCGTATACGCCGCCAATGAAATCAAAATATCCCGGGGTGTCAATCAGGTTCAGCTTATGGCCCTTCCACTCGATCGGAGCCACCGCTGTGCTGATCGAAAAATTACGCTTGGTTTCTTCTGCATCAAAATCCATTGTTGTACTGCCGTCAGCTACATTGCCGAAACGGTCAATTGCGCCTGCGTGATACAGCATCGCTTCACAAAGCGTTGTCTTACCTGCACGACCGTGACCGGTAAAGCAAATGTTTCTGATTTTGTCCATCGAAAAAGTACCCATAAAGATTACCCCCTTTGATTTGTGTATAGACATAAGATGTAATATTCGGTAAGAAAATGTCTTACATTGCTTAAAGCTATACTATTAATATATTAGAGATTCTCGTTTGATTACTGATTTCCTTTTGGAATACTGACCAAGATTTCATTTTGTAATTGTGCAAAATGCACAACAAAACTCGGAGAAGGAGCGATATATCATACAAAAATGCCGATTGTGCAGGTTTGGGGTGAACTTTGTCAGAAAAAATATTTCCTTTTTTTCGGAAATGTTGTATACTAAAGATACCTCTTGGGTTAGGATTTAGAAAACAGGTGATGACATGCGTATTGCAACAGCAAAATATGGGCTTTCCGGCAGCGTAACCGTGCCGGGGGATAAGTCAATTTCGCACAGAGGTGTTATGCTCGGTGCGCTTTCCAACGGTGTAACGAAGGTGCACGGCTTTTTAAACGGTGCGGATTGCCTTTCGACCATCGGTTGCTTCCGTAAGATGGGTATTGATATTGAAATTGACGGTACAGAGGTTACAATTCACGGCCGCGGCCTGCGTGGACTGCAGAGACCGAACGAAGTGCTGTATACCGGAAATTCCGGCACAACCACGCGACTTTTGTGCGGAATACTGGCAGGACAAGCATTTGAGGCAACATTGGATGGGGATGCCTCCATCCGTAAACGTCCGATGGGGCGAATCGCTGTGCCGCTCAGGAAAATGGGTGTGCATATGGAGGGCGAAAAGTGCCCGCTGCGTGTCGGCGGCACAAAGCTTCGCGGTATTGAATATACCTTGCCGGTTGCTTCTGCACAGCTGAAATCTGCGATTATTCTGGCAGCGCTTTATGCATCGGGGAAAACGGTGATTACGGAAAAAGAGGTCAGCCGTGACCACACGGAGCGTATGCTGCGCTATATGGGTGCCAAAATTGTGAGCGAGGGCAATGTAATTACCGTTTATCCGGCAAAGGAACTGCACGCAGCAGAATTTGATGTGCCGGCAGATATTTCTTCTGCGGCGTTCTTTATGGTTGCGGCGGCGATTGTTCCGAACTCGGAAATTACCGTGAAGAATGTCGGCGTGAATCCGACGCGTACGGGCATAATCGATGTGCTTGAAGCGATGGGGGCAGATATGATGGTTGAAAACGAGCGGATGTGGGGCGGAGAGCCGGTGGCGGACATTACCGTGCGATCTTCCAAGCTGAAGGGCACAACCATCGGCGGTGCACTGATTCCGCGTTTGATTGATGAACTGCCGGTGCTGGCGGTTGCGGCAGCATTTGCAGAAGGTACAACCGTGATTTGTGATGCACAGGAATTAAAGGTGAAGGAAACCAACCGCATTGCAGCGGTGACAGCAGAGCTGCAGCGCGCAGGGGTAGATATAGAAGAAACTGAAGACGGTATGGTAATCCGCGGCGGTAAGCCGGTGCATGGTGCGGCGTTTGAAACGTATGACGATCACCGTATGGCGATGAGTATGGCGGTGCTTGCGCTCGCGGCAGAGGGGGAGAGCGAAATTCTCAATCCGGGCGTGGTGGATATTTCCTTTCCGAATTTTTATGATTTACTCAACGAAGTGAGAAAAGTTTAATTTGAAATTAACACAAAAAAAGAGATGTTCGGTGAACATCTCTTTTTTTTGTATGATTTTCTTATTTAACAGCTTTCTTTTC
>JAZSGM010000093.1:0-15394 GCA_045532715.1 Clostridia bacterium | reverse complement strand
TTTATTGTGCTGGGTACAGTGTAGCCTGCCTTGAGCGGGTTGCGCCGGGATAACGGACAGACCGGTCTGTGTTGGCCAATACAGCCGGTTATCGCTGTTTGAAACGCAATCTGCAAAAGAGGCTAAGAACAGGTGTGACTGTCGGGGAAATCCCCTAGACTGTTGCTTCGCTGATTTGCAATGGATTGAGGTGCGGACTCAGTGGTAGTCAGGTCACACGTACGGTAACGTGCGGGTATGCTGCTTTCAAGGGAAACCGCTTTTCCGGCGACGGAAGAGTAGCGGCATGGGAAAGCCTACCTGACCTCAAGCCGTAAAATTAACATTGCAGATTACCACCGTTTTTTCAGCTGCATTCTTCCTTTTATTTTCTTGAGTTGGAGTGAGTATTTCTTGGACAGGGACAGGCGGACATTGAAGGTAAAAAGTTCGGCAGAAAATCTGAAGATCAATCATAAATGGACGGTGGTTGTTACCGTTCTGGCATTTGGATTAAGTGTGTTATTCAGCTTGCTGACCTCCGGTGCGGAACAAATGGGTACCGTGCTCGCATTTATTGTGCTTATGTTTATCGTTTTACTGAGTATTTTGTTTGATATGCTCGGTATGGCGGTATCCACAGCGAGTGAGGCACCGTTCCATGCTATGGCAACACGCCGTATCAGGGGTGCAAAGGAAAGCATCAGAATTATTCGCAGTGCGCAGCAGCTTTCCAGCTTGTGCAATGATGTCATCGGTGATATTGCCGGCATCATATCCGGTGCGATGACCGGTGCAATTGTCGTCGGGCTTTCTGCGATGCTGCATATGAATCGAAGCCTTCTGGGCTTGCTTCTGACAGGAATTGTCGGCGCCCTGATGATTGGCGGTAAAGCGGCCGGTAAGGGTGTTGCGATGCTGCACAACAATACAATTGTATTTATTTTGGGAAAAATTGTTTATTATGTTTGCGCGCCGTTTAAGCGCAAAAAATAAAGCGAGTGTGGTCTATGTACGAAATTTTAGACACAATTCAATCTCCCGCAGATGTAAAGGCTCTTAGTTCCGAACAGCTAACTCAGCTCGCTGCGGAAATCAGAGCCTTTTTAATCGCATCCGTTTCTAAAACCGGCGGTCATCTGGCATCCAATCTCGGTGTGGTGGAGCTGACACTCGCACTGCACAGAGTATTTGATCTGCCGCAGGACAAGCTGGTGTTTGATGTGGGACATCAAAGCTATATTCATAAGATTATCACCGGGCGCAAGGACCGGTTCGGCACTTTGCGTCGTGAAGGCGGTCTTGCCGGTTTTCCGAAAACATCGGAGAGTGCGTATGACAGCTTCAACACGGGGCATAGCTCGACCTCAGTTTCGGCGGCGCTGGGGATTGCGCGTGCGCGCGACCTGGCGGGCGAGGATTATCATGTGCTTGCCTTAATTGGGGATGGAGCGCTGACGGGCGGTCTTGCCTATGAGGCACTCTGCGATGCCGGACGAGAAAACGGAAATTTAATTGTGATTTTAAATGATAACCAGATGTCCATCTCGGGAAATGTAGGCGGTATGTCGGAATATTTGTCTAAAATCCGTACGCAGCCGTCTTATTTGCATGCAAAATCCAGAACGGAGCGTTTTTTATCCAGAAACGCAGTCGGCAAGAGTGTTGCTGCTGTTTTGCGCAGTGTAAAGAATGCAGCAAAGAAGGTTTTGCTTCCGGCCAATATATTTGATGAGCTGGGCTTTACGTATCTTGGACCGGTAGACGGTCACAATACAGAGAAGCTGGAAAAGATGCTGATGCGTGCAAAGCAGACGCCCGGACCTGTATTGGTGCATGTTTGCACCGTGAAGGGGAAGGGGTATGCGCCGGCAGAGGATGCACCACAGTATTTTCACGGGGTTTCAAAATTTGACAGTGCCCATGCAGAAGCATACACTGCGATGAATAAGAAGGACTATTCCGCTGCGTTCGGAGATTGCCTGATGCGTCTGGCGGCGGAAAATGAACAAATTGTAGCCATCAGTCCGGCAATGACGCTCGGCAGTGGTCTTGGCGGCTTTGCACAAGCCTATCCGGAGCGCTTTTTCGATGTCGGTATTGCGGAGGCGCATGCTGTAACTTCGGCAGCCGGGCTGGCGATTACGGGCAGAATTCCGGTTGTGTCGGTATACTCATCGTTTCTGCAGCGCGCATATGATCAGGTGATTCATGATGTGGCGATGCAAAATCTGCATGTTGTCTTTGCTGTGGACCGTGCCGGGATTGTCGGCGCGGACGGTGAAACGCATCAGGGTGTATTTGACTTGGCGTTTTTAAGGCAGATTCCGAATATGACGGTGCTTGCGCCGGCAAGCTTTGCGGATATGGAAGCCATGCTGCGGCATGCAATTTTTGAATTGAATGGACCGGTGGCAATTCGCTATCCGAGAGGGAATATGCAGGCATCGGGTTTGGCAACGTTTTGCGCCGGCAAGACGGATGTCGTGCGTACGGGAACGGCGGCAACGGTGATTGCAGTCGGTGCTATGGCAGCGCAAGCGGTTGATGCTGCTCAAAAGGCAGCGGCGCAGGGCACAGATGTTGAGGTTTTGGTGCTCAGGCAGGTGTGGCCACTGGATACAGATGTAATTATAGAAAGCGCAAAGAAAACAGGACGTGTTCTTGTTGTGGAGGACGGCATTCGATTTGGCGGCATCGGTGAAGCTGTTGCGGCAACGTTGCAAATGCACGGCGTTCAGGCAGAGCTTGCTTGCCGTGGCTACGATGCGTTTGTTGCGCAGGCAGAGGTGGCTTCGGTTTACCGTCGCTATGCATTGGATGCAGACGGCATATTGATGTGGCTTGAAAGGAAGAACGGATGAAGGCAAAAAAAACTCGATTGGATACCTATCTGGTAGAGCATGGGTTTGCGGCGGATGTAAAGGCGGCGCAGGCACTTGTACTTGCCGGGTTGGTATATAATAAGGAAGAACGTTTGCATACTGCCGGACATATGGTTGGTGAAAAGGATGTCATTGAGGTGCGTGAAAAGGGACTTCGCTATGTCAGCCGCGGCGGTTTAAAGCTGGAAAAAGCAATGCAGGTATTTGATGTGTCTCTTGCGGGGAAAACGGCAATGGATATCGGTGCCTCAACGGGCGGTTTTACGGATTGTATGCTGCAAAATGGCGCCGAACGCGTATTTTCAGTTGATGTAGGCTACGGACAGCTTGCATGGAAATTGCGCAGTGATAAGCGTGTGGTGAATATGGAACGCACAAATATCCGGTTTGTGACGGAGGAAATGCTTGGGTGTAAGCCGACCTTTGTATCCATAGATGTTTCGTTTATTTCGCTGGGGTTGGTGCTTCCCGTGCTGCGGGAATTGCTTGCACCCGGTGCGGATATTGTGGCGCTGATTAAACCGCAGTTTGAAGCGGAGAAACAGCAGGTGGAAGCAAAAGGCATCGTTACAGATCCGCTGGTGCACGAAAGCGTAATTTTGCGCGTGCTGACATTTGCTGCAGAAAATGCGATGGGCGTTTGCGGTCTGGATTTTTCACCGGTCAAAGGACCGGAAGGCAATATAGAATATCTGGTACATTTAAACATTGGCGCACAGGCGCAGCCTGTGGATGTGGCGGCGGTGGTTTCGGCGGCGCACGGTGCACTGGATAAATAATGGAAGTGGAGGCGGGAAAATGTCGCAGCAATGGACAACGGTAATTACGCCGAAAAGAAGCAAATCCGTGAACGGCTGGGCTGCATTTAAGCAGGCAGTCGAGCTGACGCGGCTTTTCGTTGTGCGCGATTGTAAAACATTGTATACACAAACTGTGCTCGGCCCGATTTGGTTTGTATTATCCGCCCTGATGACTTCTTTTGTATTTACCGTGGTGTTCGGCGGCATAGCAAAGCTTTCTACGGATGGGGTGCCGCAGTTTATCTTTTATATGGCGGGCAGTATTTTGTGGACATACTTTTCCTCGTGTCTGGCAAAAACGGCAGATACGTTCCGCAACGGCGCGCGTTTGTTTGGAAAAGTGTATTTCCCGCGGCTGGTACTGCCGGTTTCTGTGCTGTTTTCCAAAATGGTGATTTTTGGTGTGCAGTTTGTTATTTTTCTTGCGGTTGTGCTTTGGTTTCAGCTATCCGGCGCAGTACATATGAATGCGGCATGCATGGTTTTGCCGTTGGTACTGTTGCAAAGTGCTGTGCTTGCGCTCGGGTGTGGTTTGATTTTGGCGAGTGTGACAGCAAAATACCGAGACCTGTCTGTTATGATCAGTTTCTTTTTGCAGGCCTGGATGTATGTTACGCCGGTGGTGTATCCTGCGTCAGCCGTTGGAGAAGCATACCGTTTTTGGTATATGCTCAACCCGGTAACGCCGTTTATGGAAGCATTCCGGTACGGATTTTTGGGTGTGGGAAGCTTTTCGTGGATACATATGGCGGTATCACTTGTAATATCGCTTGCTGTATTGGGCATCGGGCTGTTGCTGTTCAGGCGTACGGAACGCACCTTTATTGATATCGTGTGAGGGTAAAGCTTTATGAAAGAGGTAGTAATTCGAGTAGAAAATCTACATAAAATTTATCAACGCGGTCGGATTGGCGGCGGTACTTTGTCACGCGATTTGCAGAGCTTGTGGGCGCGTTTGCGCGGGCGTGAAAATCCGAATACGCGTCTTGGCGGGCAGAAACATGGTGCGTTTTCTGCATTGAGCGGTTTGAATTTTGAAATCTTTCGTGGAGAAGTGGTCGGCATTATCGGCAGAAATGGTGCGGGAAAATCGACGCTTTTAAAGGTGATTTCTCGCATTACGGCGCCCAGTGAAGGCGCGGTGTATATTCGCGGCAGCATATCAAGTATGCTGGAAATCGGTACCGGCTTTCACGGGGAATTGACCGGGCGGGAAAACATATACCTGAATGGTGCTATTCTTGGAATGCATCGCAGAGAGATTGATAAAAAAATAGAAGATATTATCCGCTTTTCGGAATGCGCAGAGTTTATTGATACACCGGTAAAGCGCTATTCCTCGGGCATGTATGTAAAGCTCGCTTTTGCAGTGGCTTCGCATCTGGATTCGGATATTTTGATTTTAGATGAAGTGCTTGCGGTCGGTGATGTGCAATTCCGGCAAAAATGTCTTGAAAAAATCATGCAGCTCGCGCGTGAGTCGGGGAAAACCGTGCTTTATGTCAGTCATAATATGACGACAGTGCGGCAAATCTGCGACCGTGTGCTTGTGCTGGAGGATGGGAAAATTAAATATGACGGTGCGACAGAGGGGGGGATCCGCGCGTATTTAAGTGTGGAAAATACGCAGATGCGTCTGGATTATGTTGCGCAGCCACAATATATACTGCAGCGCAAGGGTAAATTGGTTGAGCCGGTTTATGCGAAGATGAAAGAAGAGAATGCTTGTGTGGCAGATACACTTTCGGTAGAGCTTTCGTGGAAGAATCTTATGCCGGCACAAGGACTCGGCGTACGCTTGACGGTATATGATGCGGAGCGCATAGCGGTTGCTTCGGCGATGGTGCCCGATATTGCATCGGATGTACAGTTGGGCGCTGTTTGTGCAAGTTCGGTATCGCTGGACATATCCACACTGGCAGACGGACAGTATGAAATGCGGTATACTTTTTTTGTGAGTGGTCGGCAAACGATTGACGGTGTGTGTGTACAGGGCATATCTTTTCGTAAGGAAACCGATATGCGGGGCTGGAATTCCAGACTGTACGGCAGCAGCTTCTTAAAGAGTGTCAAGCACATTTAAAAAATTATGTTTTTATAAAAGGTTCTTGACGAAAAGGTTGTAGTGTGTTATTATGTATAGAGTTAGAATGGTATATTAGCGTGAGTATACATATTTGTATCTCTGTGCAAAACAAAAATGTCGGGATAAAGGGTGAGTAGACACGTGAACGGCAAATTGAATTTGGTAGATTTAATCCATATTGCATATAGGTGGATATGGCTTTTGATTATCATCGCAATTCTGGGTGGTGCAATCGGATATTCCTACAGTTATTTTTTGATTGAACCGGTGTACATTTCGACCGGTAATATGTATGTTTCATCCATAGCGGCAGAATATGAAGAGGAATTGGACAATATGCCGATTTCCGTTATCAATGCTTCTGCGCGTTTGGCGGCAGACTATGTTGAGATTATCGAGTATGACAGTGTTTTGAAGGATGTGGCTGTTGCTTGCGACAGTGATGTGACTGAAAAGCAGATTGCATCTATGCTGAAAGCAACGATGGAATCCGTAGACTCACCGCTGATTAAAATCAGTGTAACGGCAAAGGATCCGTATGTGGCTTATGATGTGGCTTGTGCAGTGCTGGAAGTGGCATCTGTACGTTTACCGCTTGTTGCGGAGCTGCCCGGTTCGGTGATTGTGGTTGAGGAAGCGCAAAATCCGGTTTACTCCAGAACAAATCCGTTGGTACACGGTATTATCGGCTGCTTAGGCGGATTGGTACTCGGTATTTTGCTTGTATTATTTATTGAGTTGATGGATAACCGTATTAAGCAGACGGATGATATTGTGGCAAAGTACAATTTGCCGGTAATCGGTGTTGTGCCGAATATTCGAGACTCGAAGGAACCCAAGGAGTGATATAGAAGATGTGGTTTTCCAAAAAGAGAGAATTGGAAGTACAAAAGCATAGAGACAGAAATGAAGGCATTGTGTCAGAACAATCGCCATTTGCAGTGTCTGAAGCTTACAGAACAATTCGTACCAATATCATGTTTTCCCTCCCGGGTGAAACAGAAGAGAAATGTAAAGTAATTTTGTTTACCAGTGCAGTACCGCGCGAAGGTAAAAGTACAACTTGTACAAATGTAGCGATTACCTTTGCTATGACCGGTCAGCGTGTTATTGTTATTGATGCCGATTTGCGTAAACCGAGAATGGTTGAATGTTTGAATATAGAAACGGAAGCCGGTCTTAGTGAGTACCTGGTCGGTATGAAGGAGCTTGATGATGTAATTGTGCCGGTTGAAAAGTACGGCATTGACTTCATTTCGTCCGGCAGTGTGCCGCCGAATCCGTCAGAGCTTTTGGGTTTTGCAAGCATGAAAAAGCTTATTAAAAGGTTGCGCGAGAAATACGATTATGTGTTTATCGATATGCCGCCGGTTACGGTTGTAACAGATGTTTCACTTGTATCCAAATATGCCGACGGTGTTGTTTTGGTTACCCGCGAGAAATACACAAAGCATGAGATGATTCAGGCTTCAATTTCTGCGTTGGAATTTGCCAAGGCAAAAATCATCGGTATTATTATCAATGATGTACATGTTTCCAAATATGCCGGTAGCAGCGGTGAGCATTATGGCCGCTACGGTTACGGCTATGGTTATGGCTATGGCTATGGTTATGGTTATGGTAATTACCAATATGGCTATGGCTATTCAGACCGCAAGAAGAGTAAGAAAAAAGAGAAAAGTAAAACACTTCGTCTGTCGCCGGTGAAAATACAGGCACGTGACGATGAAGAGCAGACAGAAGAATAGTATACAGCTTTTGGAAAAACATTGGAAGAGGGGAAGGACCAGTGAAGCCATATACAAAACAGATACTTCGTCGGGCACTTTGTTTGGTAGATGTTGCTGTGGTATTCTTTGCATTTCTTTTTGTTGACTTCCTGCTTTTGAACCATGCGACGGATTTGAAATTGAATTTTTTCGCTGGATTTCTCTATTGTTTGCATTATAAGTTTTTAGCAGTGTTTATTGCAGCCGCAGTCAATGTAGGTGTACAGTGGTTGGTTGGCGGCTATCGTGTGCTGTGGAGAGTATCCGGTATTCATGATTATTGCAGATGTGCTCTTGGTGGCATTTGCTCTATGCTGTTGCTTCTGCTGGGCAGCGTTTTGATATACAATCCGGTGTTTTTTTACGCATGGGATATACAAATCTTAGCGGCAGCTGTTTATATTATCGGTTTTTTAGCGGTCAGAATTTCGCTGAAATCTATATTGCGCGCTTATGAGCAAAAGAGAATTTATGCTAATAAAAGTGATGGAATTCAACTTTTGATTGTCGGTGCAGGCGGTGGTGGTATTCGTATCATTTCCGAGGTGCTTGCCGGCGGTACAAACTACAGCATTGTCGGTTTGATTGACGACGATTTAAATAAGCAAAAAATGCAGATTCGCGGTTACAGGGTTCTGGGCACCAGAAAGGATATTCCGCGTATATGTGAAAAATACGGTGTGGCAGAAGTGCTCATTGCAATTCCGTCACTTGATTACCAGAACCGCAGTGAGATTTTGGACATCATAAACACAACGGGCTGTAAGGTGCGTGTGTTGCCGAGCCTGAACGAAATTGTGAATTTTGAAAGGTTTACCACCGGTATTCGTGACGTGCAAATCGAGGACCTTTTGCCGCGCGACAGCATTCGGTTGGATAACCGGAAAATCAGCGGGTACATTCAGGGCAAAACCGTTTTGGTTACAGGCGGTGGCGGTAGCATTGGTAGTGAACTGTGCCGTCAGATTCTGAAGTTTGAACCCAAAAAACTTTATATATTGGATATTTATGAAAATAACGCATATGACTTGCAGATGGATTTAAAGCGCAAGATGCCTGAGGCAAGGTTTGAGGTGATTATTGCAAGTGTGCGTGATAAGGCAAGGATTGATAAAATCTTTGCAACGGTTCGCCCGGAGATTGTGTTCCATGCTGCTGCACACAAGCATGTGCCGCTGATGGAGGATGCACCGGCCGAGGCCGTGAAGAATAATGTAATCGGCACGTATAATGTTGCAACTGCAGCAGATAAGTATGAAGCTGAGCGCTTTGTTCTGGTTTCAA
The DNA here is from genome assembly GCA_045532715.1 of Clostridia bacterium. GTDB lineage: Bacteria > Bacillota > Clostridia > UBA1381 > UMGS1253 > RGIG2041. The sequence continues at coordinate 6,591 of JAZSGM010000093.1, read as the reverse complement.
CAGATAAAGCTGTCAACCCAACAAATGTGATGGGGGCGACAAAACGTGTCTGCGAGATGGTTATTCAGTCTATCAATGCAATCAGTAAGACAGAATATGTTGCCGTGCGTTTCGGCAATGTGCTTGGCTCGAACGGTTCAGTTGTGCCGTTGTTTAAAAAGCAGATTGCGGAGCGTAGCCCGATTACGCTGACACACAAGGAAATCACGCGTTTCTTTATGACCATTCCGGAAGCGGTCAGTCTCATATTGGAAGCGGCGTCCTATGCAAGGGGCGGCGAGATATTTATCCTGGACATGGGACAACCGGTTAAGATATATGATTTGGCGGTGAAGCTGATTAAGCTTTCCGGTTTGGAGGTTGGCAGAGACATTCCGATTCACATTACAGGGCTTCGCCCGGGTGAAAAGCTTTATGAAGAGCTTTTGATGAATGAGGAGGGTCTGAGTGCCACCGTGAATGAGAAAATCTTTGTTGCGCAACCGATGACGTTGGATTGGGATGCACTGTGTGCACAGTTGACTGCATTGCAAAGCCGTGCAGAGGAAGGTGATGCAGCAGCGCTGAGAGTAAAGCTTGCTGAGGTTGTACCGACATATAAAATGAAGGCTGTACCTGCAAAGCAGGAAGCTGCAGTTTCAGAGGCGGACGGTGAAAATCCGGAGGCGGGGACAAAGGTTTACACATAATTTTGGCTTCTTTGTTTTTCAATAAATTTAAATAAATAGGGAGTGTAAGAACATGACAAAGAAAATTTTAGCAGTAGTATTGAGCATGATGTTGCTTGTAAGCAGTCTGTCCACAATCGTTGGTGCAGCAAGCTTGGAAGGCACCGGTTTTACTGAAATGCTCAATGATGTGGATGCGTTCATGCGTGACAAGGATTTAGAGAAGAGAATCGTAATTTACGATTTTATGAAGCTCTATACTTTAGCTGATGATGATCTGGACACCTTAATCGGTCTGGTAGACGATTCGAGCGAGGTAAGCAATCTGATCCAGGACTACATTGAAGCTTTCGGTGTGACTGAAGAATCGAAAGAATCCTTGAAGATGATGCTGACACTTTTAAAGTGTATTCCGACGGATGTCAGAGTGAAGGCAGTAACGGATTTACACGGTTTAGTTGCGTATGAAGGTTATGACCCGGATGCAGACTATGCAGCAGGTACAGCAGCACTGCGCAGTTACCTGTTTGGTGAAGATTCTGTTGCAACAGAAGATGGTCTGACTGATGCAGTATTCTATCAGCTTTTATACAATTTAGGCGAATTGGTTGTATTTACAGCTGACGATGAATTCAATTTTGAATTCCACGGTTTTGCCAATGAGGAATTTAAAGAAGCAATTGAGGAAGAGTTACTTCCGGCTTTCCCGGAACTGAATGAAACAGAGATTATTTCTGCTGATCATTTTATGAATGTTTTCTGTGATGCAATCAATGAAGATGAAGGTATGGCAGATGTGAAAGAAAGTCTGGCAGATACTTTAGTAACAACGAGTTCCTTTGAGTATGGTACTGCAGTTACCGCACTTGAAATTTCTACTGACGATAAGTTAAAGCAAAACACAAGCAATCTTAGCCCGGTAGAGGTAACATTAGAAGCTACAAAGGTTAACGAAGAAGCGGAAGCAATTACTCCGGCTGTTGAATGGTATGTAAATGATGAATTGGCACAGGTTGGTGGCGAAAGCTTTACATACACACCGAGTGCAGCCGGCGAATATGATATTCAGGCAATCAGCGGTGAAGTAAACAGTAATATTTTGACGATTAAGGTATCGAAGAAGGGTACTACGATTATAACCGGTGGCGGTAGCAGCGGCAGTGCTACCATTGGCGGTAGTGGCAGTTCGCCGGATGCTGGTCCGGACAGTGCTGCAGGTACCGAAACCGGCGGTGTTGTAAAACCGGCAAAACCGGATCAGTACCCGGTAATTCCGGAACCGTCCAAGGTTGGCTTCCTTACACAGGGTACAGCTACAAGTGCTATCCCGGATAAGAAGGTTACCTTTGAAGATGTAACAAACCACTGGGCAAAGGATTATGTAGAAGTTCTTGCTACGACAGGTTTCCTGCGCGGCCACAGTGAAACAAACTTTGCACCGGATGCAGGTGTAACACGTGAAGAAATGGCAGTGATCCTGGCAAGAATTCTTGGCGTAGAGGGTCAGACGGCTGCAGCTCCGGTTGCATTTGTTGACCATGCAAACATCCAGCCATATGCTGTTGATGCAGTTTATAAGCTTGTTGAGCTTGGCGTATATAAGGGTTACAGTGAAGGCAATTTTGCACCGCAGAAGGTTCTGACTCGTGAAGAGATTGCAGCTTTGCTCTCTCGTGTACTCGGTGAGTCCGGTTTAACTACAGAAAAGGTATTTGCTGACCATAGCGCAATTGCTCCTTGGTTTGAAGCTGATGTAGAAAATCTTGTGGACTATGGTGTAATCAGCGGTTATCCGGATGCATCCTTCCGTCCGCAGAATACTGTAACACGCGGTGAGGCTGCAGTTATGATGTATAACACACTCTACAGAATGGGCATCATTAAATAATTAATGCATAAACTAAAAATAGGTTTTGGGCTTGCCCAAAACCTATTTTTAAAAGGATGGTGACAGCATGAAAAGAGTAATTGCAATTCTATTGACTATTTGCCTTTTGCTCCCAACATATTGTGTCGGAGCGGTGGCCTTAACTCCGGAGCGCGTTGTGGAAGAGCTGTTGGAGTTTACACCGGAGGACCGTGCAAATATGGTGGCAATCGCTATGCCGATGCTGACCACAAATGCAGGCCTGGATATGGCGCAGGGGTTGATCAAGGACTTCAATCCGGAATCGAACTCCATGTACAATCGATTGTTAAAGCCGATTTTTAAAGTTGTTGATCAGCAAACGGCGCTGAATATGCTTGCGCAGATGTATAAAATTGATGAGGCACTGCGTGACAAGTATTTCAGAGGATTTAAAAATCGTGTTGCAGCAACGCTGACGCCGAATTCTGAAGCAGCACTTAATAAAATGTTTGCTGACGAGATTGCGCAGGTAAAGGGCATGGAGCAGCTTTGTACGGAGGATGGAATTACAGCAGGTGTGTTAGCTCAATTTTGCGGTCTGTTTGTTGAGCTAAACCAAAATGCAGCACTGCTGACGGATGCAAATGAAAATGATTTTAAGCTAAATACAGTTAGTGCGTTGCTTGATGACATTATGCTCGGGGTAACAGAAAACAAGATGAATTTTACTTCATCGGTTACGCAGCTTGTACAGCAGCTGAATCAGCGCTATAATGCGCTTGAAAAGCATCAGTTGAAGAGCGCATTACGTGAAATCGGTCTCTATGCGCCGTCGGCGATTTATGCAGGCAGCGGGTTGCTCGGTGGCGGGGTTGCCGGTAACACAACGACCGAACCGAAAGAAAGTGGATTCGGGTATAAGATTATAGAGCGAAGCGAAGCTGATGGTGACACGATTGAGGTTGCTTATTATGAAAATAATGTCCCTGTAGCAGGAAAGCAGCTTGAAGAACCGCTGAAAATTGCCATTCCGGTGAACAGTATTGATGTAATGCTGTATCACGAAGAGGGAAACAGCGTGCCTGTAAAATATACGGCTTATGCAGACGGTATGCTGTATTGTCGTATTGATGCAGTTGGTACCTATAAGCTTTATAAGGTAGAACCGTATTTTGTTGATGCAAAGGGTTGGGGAAAGGATTATATCGAGGCGCTTTTCCGTCGCGGTATAATTTCCGGTAAGAGTGCAGGTGTGTTTGCACCGGAAGCACAGATCACGCGTGAAGAATTTGTCAAGCTGGCTGTGGAACTGTTTGATTTGACGGATACATCCCTGACGTGCGAATTTTCGGATGTTGCAGCCAATGCGTGGTATACGCCTTATATAGCGTCAGCAAAGCATCACGGTATTGTCAACGGCATCAGCGAAGAGCGTTTTGGTGTTGGTGCACCGATTACAAGACAGGATATGTGTAAGATTTTATATGGTATGCTGGTGAAGATGGAATTAACGGGTAAAACCGGAGAGGATGCGTTAACCTTCCACGATGCAGCTTCTATAGCACCGTATGCGACGGAAGCGGTAAGTGCATTGGTGGAGCTTGGCATTATTAACGGTGACGACAAGGGCAATTTCAATCCGACGGCAAACGCGACGCGTCAGGAGGCAGCCAAGCTGATTTATGGTATGCTTGCGCTGTATGTACGCTGATGAGTATGCGAAGCAAACAGCTTTTATGGTGGAGTGTCAGCTTTGGGATTATGCTGATCATCTTTCTGTTTTCAGCACAGAGCCGTGAAAGCTCGGCAAATTTAAGTATGAATGTCCGTGGTTGGTTTTCGAGTCTTTTGCGTTTTATAGGCTTAGAGCAATATGCTGCATCAAAAGAGTTACATCGATTTGTGCGTAAATGTGCACATGCATTTCTGTATTGCAGTTTAGGCGTGTCTGTTTGTAGCGCATCGAGAAACAGTACTTGGAGAAAATACGGATTATGGGCTATTTTGATATGCTTTATCTATGCTTTAAGTGATGAAGTACATCAGGCGTTTGTGCCCGGGCGCGGTCCGCTTGCAAGTGATGTGCTGCTGGATACAGTCAGTGCTTCTGTTGGTGTCGGTATTGTTGCAGTTTTTGCAAAATATTGTAAGCGGAAAGACAATTGACAGATATGTGAAATGAATGTATAATATAATTAATAGGGAGGTGTTTTGTATGAATTATGAGAAAAAATTTCAGGAATTCAAAGATAAGTTTGCAACGGCGGATACAACGAAGTTTACATCCTCGTTTGCGATGCAGGTAAATATGACAGATGAGGATTGTGGCGGTATTTTCTATATTGCTAACATTGACGGTGTATTTAGTGTAGAGCCGTATGACTATGTGGATCGCACATCGGAGATTATCGGTCTGTCGACAGAGATTAAAAAGGTATTTTCCGCCAGAATTGGGTTGGAGAAAGCAATTGCAGAAGGCAAGGTAATTGTAAACGGTAATGCGGAAGATGTTGCTATGGTGCAGGCGTGTTTAAAAAAGCCGGTGGCGAAGAAACCGGCAGTAGAGAAACAAGTAGCTGCTAAAAAAGAAGCGGAACCGAAAAAGGAAATTGCTAAAAAAGAAACAACAAAGAAGGAAGCAGCACCGAAAAAGCCGGCTGCAAAGAAAACGGAAAAGAAAAAGTAATTTAAAAGACACTATGCTTTTTAAAGCATAGTGTCTTTTTTGAGTTCTGTAGGCTCATACGCCTGCAACGGTGCAAGAAATCCGTGTACCCAGAGCGCATCTTCAATGCGTTTTAAGGTTTCCGTATCCTTGGCTGTGACCGTGTGATAGTGATAACCGGAGGTTACATTTTTAAGCAGGCTTGACTTACCTTCAGTAATGTTATTTAAAAAGTGAGTTACATCAAAACGGGATTGGATGTGCAGAGGGGCTTTGATCTGATTGTAGAACTTGTGGTAGATAAACACATCCTCTACGCAACCGCCCAAATCTACGATGAGGTTGAGCTCCGTTTCGACATCTTCATCGGTGTGAATGACTTTGAATACTTTTTGGGGACGTAGCTTTTCGGTAAGTACATAACCGCGCGCAAGCGCATCAATTGCGTAGCCATCCGTGCGCAGAGCTGCAATGTCCTTTACAATGATTTGTCTGCTGACGCCAAAGCTTTCAGCCAAACGGCTTGCGCTGACAGGTGAGGAAGCGGTGGAGAGCATATTCAGAATACTTTGTCTTCTATTGTTAACCTTCATTTCTGCCTCCGAAATTATCTCAAATTTGTATTTAATTATAGCATAATGCTTTCTTGTTTTCAATAGTTTACAAAAAAGTGTATATGTGTAAACTTTTATGTAAAGTTTTTGTTGACATTTTGCAGAACTGGGTTTATAATAGATGCATTACGGAGGGATAGATGATGAGTAAATTTAAAGCATTCTTAAAAAGAAAAGATGTTGAGTTTTCACCAAAACGCTATTTTATTGATGCACTTGGTGCAATGGCACAGGGCTTGTTTGCTTCGCTGTTGATTGGTACGATTTTATCGACAATCGGGCAGCAATTCGGCATTGCGATACTCGATGAGGTCGGTACATATGCAAAAAGCGTGCAGGGCTGCGCAATGGCGATTGCCATTGGTTACGCATTAAAATGTCCGCCGCTTGTATTGTTTTCGCTTGCGGCTGTCGGCTATGCGGCAAACGCAATCGGTGGTGCCGGCGGTGCATTTGCCGTGCTGATTATTACGATTGTGGCAGCAGAGCTTGGTAAAATGGTCAGCAAGGAAACGAAGCTGGATGTGCTGGTTACGCCGATTGTCACGATTTGCTCGGGTATTTTACTGGCAATAGTGATTGCAGAGCCGATTGGCAAGGGTGCAGCTGCCGTGGGTAACTTTATTATGTGGGCAACAGAGCTGCAGCCGTTCTGGATGGGCATCATTGTTTCCGTTGTGGTCGGCATTGCGCTCACGCTTCCGATTTCGAGTGCGGCAATTTGTGCGGGTATCGGTTTAACCGGACTTGCCGGCGGCGCAGCGCTTGCAGGCTGCTGTGCGCAGATGGTCGGCT
>JAZSGM010000005.1:0-12846 GCA_045532715.1 Clostridia bacterium | reverse complement strand
GAATACTTGGAAAGCATACGCAAAGTCGGCTCACCCCCAAAATCCGACACGGCACAAATGTATATCGATGCTGCGACGGATGTGCATTTTCCAAATAAGGCTGCTGCGCAGTGGTACGGCGAAGGGTATCGCACAAAAGAGGGTGGAAAAAAATACTTTTGGGCATATGGATGAAAAGGCGCAGCTGCAGGCCGACCTCGAGCAGGCACAGCGTAAGTATAGATTGGCGTTGGCGAGTGTAAAGGGGATGCGTGGGGACAGGCAAAGCATATCGTATGATATGAAAATGGATTACCGACATCAGGTAGATTTGACTTTAAAAAACAAACTTGGAAGAGGGATAAGTGTATATGTCGGCAAGGCGTCCAATCTCTTAATAAAAAGCGGTCTCGAACCAGATTTGCCTATGTTGATGAACCAAAGTCATTTAAGAGATATTAATCATCCAAAAAGCAAAGAGAATCGACATTGGCATGGTTTAAGTCCAGAGATTATTAAGCAAATACCTAATGAGCTGAAGAAACCGGTTATGGTTTATGATTCGATATCGCCTCAAAATGCTGCAAATACGATTTGTGTAGTTACTTCGTTAAAAGATTTAGATGGATTACCGGTTATTGTTTCGATTCGAGTTGAAGGAGAGGGAAAGAATAGATATTTGAATGTCGAGGCAATTGAACAAGAAAGCGAAGGGGCAAATTTTGTGACGAGCGCATATGGAAAAGATGATTTTGCATCAACTGTAGAAGCTGTCTTAGCAAACGACGCCTTAATATATGCAGATAAAAATGAAACCCTAAAACTAATCTCCGATGGTGCGCTCGAATTGCGCACGCGGTTGACTAATTTGGGTTTCAACAAAATTATACACCCAAGCAGAAATATTGTCAAGTCGGGAAATAAAATAAACTTTTCCTTTTCATCCCCAAAATCCGACACGGCACAAATGTATATCGATGCTGCGACGGATGTGCATTTTCCAAATAAGGCAGCTGCACAGGAGAAGGCGGAACGTGTGAAGCAGCAGGATTTTACACCTGCACCTGCAGCTGCGGAGTCGCCAATGGACAATAAGGATGTTGCTGCGATTGTAAACGAGGACGGCAATGAGCGGGCGAATGATATTGAGCTACAGTATTCGCAGCGACTGAAGGGTAAAAACGCGCCCTACACCTTGACTTTGTAAGTTGAGAGGCGTATAATATATAAGAACATTGACATAGTTGTCAGACAGGAGGAAAAATTATGAGTGAATGTACACATAACTGCGAAACCTGCAGCGCAAATTGCGGTGACAGACAGGCAGAGAGCCTGCTCGAAAAGCCGCACGCAGGCAGCAATATTAAAAAGGTCATTGGTATCGTCAGCGGTAAGGGCGGTGTAGGCAAAAGCCTTGTAACCTCGCTGATGGCGGTGATGTCGCAAAGAAACGGTTACAATACTGCGATTTTGGATGCGGATATCACCGGTCCGTCCATTCCGCAGGCATTTGGTCTGCACACACGTGCAATGGGCAATGACGACGGCCTGTTCCCGGTAAAAACAAAAACAGGCATCGGCGTAATGTCGTTAAATCTTTTAACTGCAAACGAAACCGATCCGGTGGTATGGCGCGGTCCGGTCATCGGCGGTGCGGTAAAGCAGTTCTGGACAGATGTAATCTGGCGCGATGTGGACTATATGTTTATTGATATGCCGCCGGGCACGGGCGATGTACCGCTGACGGTGTTTCAGTCCATTCCGCTCGACGGGATTATCATCGTCGCTTCTCCGCAGGAGCTGGTGGGGATGATTGTGGAAAAGGCTGTCAATATGGCAGGGCTTATGAATATTCCGGTGCTTGGTCTTGTGGAGAATATGAGCTACTTTGCGTGCCCGGATTGCGGTAAAAAGCATGAAATTTTCGGCGAAAGCCACATTGAGGAAATTGCAAACAAGCACGGCGTAAAGCATACGGCGAAGATTCCGATCAATCCGAAGCTTGCTGCCGCTTGCGATGCAGGCTTAATCGAGCTGTTCGAAGGTGACTGGCTCGAGGAGCTGTTTGAAGTGGTTTCGAAGTAAAATGAAAAAGCAAAAAAGCCTCCCTTGTGCAAAGGGAGGTGGATTTTGCGAAGCAAAAGACGGAGGGATTGTCTAAAAAAGACTGCGCTACTTTACAGCTACAATCCCCCAGTCAAAACTGCGTTTTGCCAGCCCCCTTTACACAAGGGGGCCTTTATTATTTGGTTTTAACCAGCTATCCTATCCGTTTTACACTTCTACCCATTCAAACGGTGTTTGTGCTGCCTTTCTGCCCGCGTTGATGGTTGCAACTACATTCACCGTCTGGCTGTGCGGTACGGGTGCAACGCCGGTATCGAAGAACTCGACAAGGCTTTCGATAAACAGCATAAAGTAGTCGGATTTGATGGTGTGAATCTGCATATTGTTTTCCGCATCCGCTACCGCGATTTCAAAGTCAATCCAGATGCCCTGGTGCATTTGCGCAAGACGACCGTCGGCAAATTCAATCACCATCGACGGATGTGCCTTGTCGCCTAAAAACATCACGCGCTTCGGGGCAGACTTCATCAGCTTTAAAATCGGCTCAATCTGGTGGATGGAATAAATCTCATATACGCCCGGACCGCGGCTGTAAATCTTGTGGATTTTGTCCGTGTCGATGTCGTTTAATTCCGTGGAAAAATAGAGTGCAGAGCTTGAGTAGCACGGGGTATTGTGTGCTTCGGCATTCGCAAAAATGCGCAGAGCGGTTTCCTTGTCCGGCGCGAAGGTTTTGTCGATGTAGGTGAGCTTGCCGGATTTAAGCGGCAGGTCGCAAAGCTGCTCGTGCATTTCCGGATTGTTCGGCGACATTACGATGAGCACATCGCTTTTTTCAATCACTTCTTCAATGGTGTCTAAAAGCGCGATACCGTTTTTTTCTGCCCAGGCTTTATTGGTTAAGCCGCCTTTTAAAGGACTGTCTATCATACCGCAGGCGTAAGCAACCTCATATCTGCCGTTTGATACTTTTTTAAGCATTTCCGGGTAGTTGTTTGCGTGCCACTGGTCGAGGTAGTAGTCTATAAAGCCGACCTTTTTCATAAGGTAACCTCCTTGTGCGTTTCCGCAGAGCGGTAGATGGCATCCATCATCTGCGAGGTTAAGATGTTTATATCAATATGGCTTGCCAGCTTTTTGCCGGTTTCTACACAGTCAACAAATGCATCAATTTCGTTTTGGAAGGCATTGGAGTCTTCGGTTTTAAAGGTTGTCCTGGTCAGCATTCCGTTTTTTGTCGAATAGAGCGTAAAGTCTGCGCCGTACTGCAGGCGGATGCCGCCCTTTGTGCCCATAAAGTCAATAAACATTTCATCCTCCAGCACATTCTGCGCCCATGCACCGTTGAAGTTGATAACAGGGCCATCCGTGCGGATGAGACCGGTGATGCCTTCTTCAACATCATTGATGCCGTCTTTGACCGGCGGACCTGCCCACATATAGGTGTAGACATAGTCTGCAATCGGCGTGCCAAGCTTTTTAAATTCCTCGGCAGAAACCGTCAGCACCTTCGGGTCATTTAAGCAGTACATCACGATGTCCAAGAAATGCACGCCCCAGTCGATGAGCACGCCGCCGCCGGCGATTTCCTTTGTGGTAAATGCGCCGCCGAGACCCGGGATGTGTCTGCCTTTTCTGAAGCTGATGTATACATTATACACCTCGCCGAGCTCGCCCTGGTCGATGAGCTCTTTGATTTTATTTACATTGTAGTTAAAGCGGTTTACAACGCCGATATTTAAGGTTTTGCCGGTTTCATGCTGCGCTTTCTGCATTTCGAGCGCTTCGATGTACAGTCTTGCCGCAGGCTTTTCGCAGAGCACATGCTTGCCCGCCTTAAGCGCATCAATTGTGATGACGGAATGCATCAGATTCGGCGTACAAACGGAAATGGCAACCACCTCCGGATCTGCCAGAACCTCTTTGTAATCTGTTACGGCAATACCGCAGCCGTATTTTTCAACGGCGGCGTCAGCACGCTCTTTGATAATATCGCAGAAATATTTGATTTCTGCCTTTTCATTTTTCATATAGGACGGGATGTGCGCACTATTCGCAATCGATCCGCATCCGATTACTGCAACTTTCATTTAAAGCACCTCCATATTTGTCTTCAGCTTCAGTATATAAAAAAACACAGCCTTGCACAAGCGGCAAAGCTGTGGATTTGTGGTACAATTTTTGCGGTCAGCCTTTGGCATACTCGCTTGGTGACAAGCCGGTGACGGCTTTAAATGCGCGGCGAAACGCGTGCGAGGAGGCAAAGTGCAGATGGGATGCAATTTCCTCTATACCCCAGGCGGAGGTTTTTAAAAGCTGGCACGCGTGGTCAATCTTTTTGCGCGTGATATATTCTTTGATGGTGGTGCCGGTTTTTTCCTTGAACAGATGCGAAAGGTAGTATTCGCTGTAGGCAAGGCTTTGGCTGACATCGCGGGCGTGTTCAATGTTGATGAATTCTTTGTCGATATAGCGAAGCACCTGATACACGGTTTGCCCGACCTGCGCGCTTTCATCGCTGTTCTTAGCAGCAGCAAGCTTGCCGGCAGCGAGTCTGTATACAGCAACGAGGATTTGCGAAAGGTAGCAGCTGACAAGCGCTTCGCTGTGATTGTCCCAGCGGTAGCACTCATCGACCAGCAGAGCACAAAGGCGACGTACGGTGGAATCGCCGGAGAGGATAAAATGCTTTTTGTTTTTGGTGAAGGTGTGAAAATCCTTTAAAAGCGCGGTGTCCTCTGCCGTATAGCCGATGCAGATGTAGCGAAAATCCTCCGCCGGCGGCACTTCGATTTCGTGGGTGCAGCCCTGGCGGATAAAGTGGATTTGCCCGGCGGCAATCTCTTCGCAGGTATCATCCGAGTGCATTTTTGCCTTGCCGGAAATAACATAGGTGATTTCATCACAGCGCTGAAAATGCTTTGGCATCGTGCTGCCGCGCATTAAAGACAGCTCCTCTACCTGATAGATTTTTGCATCGGGCACGGCGAGCCCTTCACCAAAGGATTTGCCGAACTGGTATTTTTTCATAAGCCACCTCCGTTTTGTTAAGAATAGCACGGAAATTTTTTGCTGTCAAGGAAAAAAGACAATGCACTTTTTGCATTGTCTTTTAAAAGCTTTATTTTGCTTCTTTTTTCTTATACATCGTAAAGCAGGAGGCAATTACGATGCAGGCAACGGCAACAAATACCATTATGTTCGGTACGATGCCGTTAATCAGCCAGGTCACAAACGGGGTTAAAATCGGCTTAATGAAGAACGCGAGCGACGCCATCATTGTGCCGCCGTGCTCCATTGCCTTAAAGTAAGCCAGGTAGCCGATGCCGGTAATAAAGATACCGAGGTAGAGCATAATGGAAACGCTCTTTGCATCAAATGCCGGCAGGATATCTTCGCCGATGATGAGCAGTACAACGAGCAGCACAATCGCACCGATGAAGAATGCATAGCCGCTCTGAATTAAGCCGCTGAATTTCTTGGTGTACTTTTTGCTCAGCGCCGTATACAGGCTAAACGACAGAGCGGCGAGCAGCGCAAGTGCCACGGAGGAAAGATTCGTGCCGGAGGAAAAGTCTGCGCAAAATGCAACACCGGCTACGCCGAACACAAGCGCGAGCACCTTGTTCCAGGACAGCTTTTCCTTTAAAAGCAGGCACGCGAACGCAATCGTGAAGATGGAGTTCGAGGAAAAGATAATTGCAATCAGCGACGGTGCATCTGCAATCTTAACGGCAATCTGCAATGAGAGCATACTCACGCAAATGAGCAGCACGCCGAGCAGTGCAAACAGTAAAATGTCTTTTCCGGTTACCTTTAAGTTTTCTTTTTTTACCTTTATCATTGCCGGCGGCAGAAGCATCAGCGCGCCGATTAAAAAGCGCCAGAAGGTGATGGCATACGGAGAAACATCGCCGGCAATCAGCTTGCTGACCGGCTCTAAGGTTACGAATAAAATCGCCGTAACCAGCGTATAAAAAATACCTTTTTTCATTTTATTTTACCTCACTGTGTTTTTTGATAAATGCGTCTACGATTTCAACGAATTCGTAGGTACCTTCTGTATTCGGCTGGTTGATGTACTTGCAGTGATGCCAGCCTTCCATGTAGTTTAACTCCACCTTTTCCATATCCGCACCCATGTGCTTCATTGTAGACAACAAAAGCTTTGTCTGCTCTAAGCGGTTTTGCATATCAAATTCCGATACGAGCACGCACATCGGGGCATAATTTCTGCCTTCTGTGATGTGGTAAATCGGTGCGCTTTCGTCGATGATGACGCGTTTGTGGTCAATGCCGCGCTCACGAAGCACATTAAAGTGCGCGGTCGGCTGCCCTGCATCGTGGATGTAACCGGTGATGGTATCGGCATCAATTTTGTGAATGCCGAGCCACTTTTTGTCAAAGCACAGCATCTGCGAAAGGTAGCCACCGGCCGAAGAGCCGCCAACAAATATACCGGTCGCATTGCCGTATTCGCTCATATGCTTGTGCACCCACGCAACCGCTGCCGCGCAGTCGCAAACAAATTCCGGGTAGCGTGCCTCAGGGTACATACGGTAGTTTGCGGAAACAACGGCAATGCCGCGTTTTTGCAGCATTTCAACAAAAATGCCTGCTTTTTTGTCGCCGCCATAGATGCCGCCGCCGTGAAAGTACACAAACACCGGGAAGGTGTCTGCATCCGGCAGATGAACGTCTAATTTTTGCTCGGGATGACCGAGCTTTGTGTAGGGAATGTCTGTAATGGATTTCATTTCTTGTTATCCTCCCTTTATTTCGTGTGTTTTTTGATAAATGTGCTTGCAATCTCCACAAACGCATTTTTGCCGTCTGCGTCTAAAATCTTTAAGTATTTGCAATGCTTCCAGCCCGGCATATAGTGGTATTCCACCTTTTCCATATCTGCACCCATATGCTTCATGGTTGAGAGCATCAGCTGCGTTTGCTCGAAGCGGTTCTGGGCATCGAATTCCGATACGAGTACGCACATCGGGGCATAGTTTCTGCCTTCGGTGATGTGGTAAATCGGCGCGGTTTCATCGATGATGACGCGCTTGAAATCTATGCCACGCTCTTTGAGTACATTAAAGTGCGCGGTCGGCTGCCCTGCATCGTGGATGTAGCCGGTGATGGTATCTGCATCAATTTTATGAATGCCGAGATACTTTTTGTCAAAGCACAGCATCTGCGAAAGGTAGCCGCCTGCCGACGAGCCGCCGACAAACAAACCGGTCATGGTGCCGTATTCGCCCATATGCTTGTGCGCCCATGCAACCGCTGCTGCGCAGTCATAAATAAATTCCGGATAGCGTGCTTCCGGGTACATACGGTAGTTTACGGATATAACGGCAATGCCACGCTCTACGAGGCCCGGAATAAAGGCTTCACACTCGTCCCAAGCCTTATCGCCGTTGATGATGCCACCGCCGTGAAAGTAGACAAACACCGGAAAGGCGTCCGCGTCCGGCAGATGCACATCTAACTTTTGCTCGGGATGACCGAGCTTTGTGTAGGAAATGTCTGTAATGGTTTTCATAGGATATCCCTCCCTTTTAAGGACAGTTTAACACAGAAACAGCATTTTGTAAAATATATGGTAAAATATGATTGCCATATATTAAAATATATGATAAAATGAAGCTACATTCAAAGCCCTCCTTGTGTAAAGGAGGGTGGCGCGCGAAGCGTGACGGGCGGATTGTATAACGAAAAATTCCCGCAGTCAGCTGCGCTGGCTGCTCTCTTTGCACAAGGGAGCCCTAAAGGGGGGATGGGAAATGGAAATGCTGCAAATCAGGTATTTTATGGCGGTTGCGCGAAGTGAAAACATATCGAAGGCGGCGCAGGAATTTATGGTGCCGCCGTCGAGCGTGTCGGTGGCGATAAAAAAGCTGGAAGCGGCTTGGGGGTACCCTTTGTTCGACCGCACGGCAAACCGCTTAATGCTCAATGCCAACGGAAAGCTTTTGCTGCGTGCGCTTAAAACGGCGCAGGGGGCGCTCGAAACGGCAAAAACAGAGACACAGAATCTGTCCGGCGAAGTGAGCGGGGAAATCCGTTTGCTCGTGCTCAATAACCGCAGCCGCGTGACGGAATGTATTTCGCGTTTCAAGTCAGAATACCCGGATGTGTCCTTCAACATCCGTCATGACGGCAAGCTGAATTTTAATGATTTCGATGTCATTGTAACGGATAAAAATATTGAAACGGATGCGTATACAAAAGAACTGTTTCGCCGCGAGGAAATCTTGCTTGCCGTACCGAAATCGCATCCGCTTGCAAATGAAAAGATAGTTTCAATGACAGCACTTGCGGAGGAAAAATTTATTTGTATGCCGCGCGAGAGTAATCTCGGCGAATATACGCATACGGCATTTTCGCGGGCGGGCATATTGCCGGAAATCGCCATCGAGTGTGATGATCCGCAGTATATTTTATCGTATTTGAAAATGGGGATGGGCGTTTGCTTTTTTCCGTCGCTTTCCTGGGAAAAGCAAGCGAATGAAAACATCAGCCTTTTGAAAATTGAGAATGGCTTGATGCGCGACTCATATTTATATGTGCGCAAAAAAGCAGCGCACATCGTGCATTTGTTTGCAAGTGCGCTGTTGAAGGCGTAATGCTGTTTTTTTCTCGAATTGTGCATTGAAAAAATTGTTTTATTGTGGTATACTGCGTTTAAAATCACACAAAGTGTCGACTGTACTGTATAGGTGCAGTCGGTGAAAAGGGAATCAGGTGTAAATCCTGAACGATACCAGTCGCTGTATGTGTTTTGCTTATATTCGTTGACGAAAGTCAGTCATTGGGAAACTGAGAAGGCAGAGTATAGGCGCGAAGGCACAAGTCAGAAGACCTGCTTTGATGTTATACCGTAAGTGTTTTTGCATAGGTATAATAGTTTTGCTGCGCTTGATTTTTGCAGGTGCACAAATTGTGAAGGACACAGGAAAACACTGCTGTGGTAATTTTTAAATTACCGCAGCTTTTTTTATTGTCTGCGGTGTCGGGAGGTGAAAAAAAGAAATATCCGGCATTATTTAGTATGCAGACAAACAAGAGAAAGGAAGAAGTAAAATGAAACGAGTATGGAGTATATGTATTGCACTGTGTATGTTTTTGAGTACACTGACACCATTTGTAATGGCTGAAGAAAAGGACATTTATTCGACGATGGATACAGGCATTGCTTCAGCTGCGGCTTATATTGACGCATCGCTTGAAGCGCTGAAGGAGAGCGGCGATGTCGGCTACGGTATCGAGTGGTATATCCTTGCAATGCTGCGCGGCGGAAAAACGGTGGATGCAGCAATTTTAGATGCGTATTATGCATCTGTGGTGTCAACCGTGAAAACGTGGACGGCGGAAATAAAGCCGACCGACATAGAGCGCACCGCGCTTGCCCTTTGCGTGATGGGTAAGGACGTCACGGATGTAGACGGCGTGGATATTGCGGCGCTGATTTACAACAGCCCGAAGCTTTCAGATGGCGCAAATGAGCTGGCGTATGCCCTGCTGGCGCTGGATGCCGCGAAAATCGAAATTCCGGATACGGCTGCATGGAGCAGAGCATCCATTGCAGAAGCGCTGCTTGGCTTCCAAACGGACAATGGCAGCTTCGGGCTCTACGGTGCGGAAAACGGCGATGCGGATATTACGGCAATTTGCCTGCAGGCGTTAGCGCCGTATCAGGCAGATGCCGCGGTAGCGCAGGCGGTGGAAAACGGGCTGACATTTTTGAAAACGACGATTTCCGAAGAATTTACCTATGCGGATAATGTGAATACAACCGCGCAGGTTTTGCTGGCACTCTCCGTACTGAATGTAGATGTAACGGATGCGGAAAACGGTTTTGCAAATGCGGAAAGCAACATCATCTATGCCCTGGAACAGTACCGGAGTCCGGAGGGGGACGGCTATATGTACGGTGAAAATGTCAATGCGATGGCAACCGTGCAGGTGATGCAGGCGTATGATGCTTATAAAAAGGCACATTTAGAGCAGGTATCGTATTGGGATTTTCCGCAAATCAGCACAGACGAAGAAGAGCCGACACCGCCGCCGACTGCGCCTGAGCAACCTGAACAGCCTGAACAACCTGAGCAACCTGAGCAACCTGAGCAACCTGAACAACCTGAGCCACCGGCGGTTATCGAACCGGCAACACCGCAGAATGTGTATGTGACCATCGTATCTGATGGGCGTGTAGTAGAGGATAAAAACGGCGGGTATGTCGCTCGCGCGTATGTCAGCGTTGAGGACTGTAACCGCGACGGACGTCTGAGTGTGGATGAGGCGCTTTATGCGGCACATGAAGCCTACTATCCGGGCGGCGCAGCGGCAGGCTACAGCTCGTATCGCGGTACATACGGCTTGTCCCTTGCGATTTTGTGGGGCAAGGGAACCGAAGGCACAAGCGCAGTGGCAGGCTATTGGAAGAATAATGCCGGCTGTATGAGCTTAGACGATGAAGTACAGGCGGAAGACAGCATTGTTGCCTTCAATTATTATGATGCAGTCACGTGGGCAGACAGCTATGCGTATTTTACGAAGAACAGTGCTACGGTAGAAGCCGGTAAAGCAGTTGCGCTTACGCTGATACACATGAGCGGCTACGATGCGGAAAATGATTATGCACAAATCTTTTCCGGATGCGCAGGCGCAAAGCTTATGCTTTTGGGTACGGATACAGAATTTGCCGGGACAACCGATGCAGACGGTAAGATAAGGATTTCAACAAGTGCATCGATGACGCCGGGTGTGTATACCTTAGTGGCGTATAAGGAGGACAATTCGATTGTTCCTGCTGTTTGCAATCTGACGGTGCGGGCAAAAAAGCCGTCCTCGTCCGGCAGCGACAGCTCGACAATGAAGGTGTATATCCGCGTTGCAGACCCGAGCGGCGAAACATATTTATCTAAAAAAGCGTATTCGGTCAGCAAGGGAACAACGGCATATGCATTGCTTGAAAAAACGGGGCTGGACATCGAAACCTCTACGAGTCTGTACGGTCTGTATGTTTCCTCAATTGAGGGATTATCCGAGTTTGATATGGGTAGCGGCAGCGGATGGATGTACCGCGTAAACGGCGTGTTTGTACAAACCTCCATAGATGCCTGCAAGCTTTCGCGCGGCGACTATGTAGAGGTGCTTTACACGCGTGACTACGGGGAGGACTTAAAAGAAGAAGCAAAGCCGAGCGGCTCTGCAGGCGCTGCGGCGCCAAAAACCTATAAGATTACCTTTGAAACTGACGGCGGCAGCGGTGTTGAAGCCCAAACCGTGCAGAGAAACAAGCTTGCGACAGAGCCTGCATTGCCGGAAAAAGAAGGATTTGAGTTTGGTGGCTGGTATACGGACAGTGCGCTGACAAAGCTGTATGATTTTTCTGCAAAGGTAACGAAAAATGTGACACTGTATGCAAAATGGACAGAAAAGACACCGTCGAAAAAGGAATTTACGGATAAGACTTATCCGGATGTGGCGGCAGATGCGTGGTACTACAAGGCAGTCGGATACGCTTACGAAAATGATTTGATGCAGGGCACGGAAAACGGATTTGAGCCGGAAAACGGCTTGACGAGAGCCATGCTGGTGACGGTGCTTTGGCGCATGGACGGCGAAAAGGCAGCGGATGCATCGGTTGACTTTGCAGATGTAGAAGACGGCGAATGGTATGCCGCTGCAGTGCGCTGGGCGGTACAGGAAGCGCTTGTTTTCGGTAAGGCTGCACAGCAGTTCGGCACGGATGATTTTATCACCAGAGAGCAGTTTGTGACGATTCTTTATCGTTATGTTGCAGGTGAGAATACGGATTCGGAGCAAAATACGGATGCGTTATTGCATTTTGAAGATGCAAAAGCAATTTCTGATTATGCAACAGAAGCAATGGCATGGGCGGTGGAAAATCGTATTTTGCAGGGCAGAGAAAATGCTTGTCTTGCACCGGGAGGTACACTGACACGTGCGGAGGCAGCTGCGATTTTTATGCGGTTTTGTGCGCTGTAAAACAGAGGGAGTGATTTCGGATGCAGTTTTTAAAAAAATATAAGGCGCACATCCTTGTGTGTGTCTGTATTATCGCTTCTTTGTGCTTTGTCTTTTTTATGGGAGACGATGCCCCTGCACCGAAGGTAGAGCCCGAGCCGGTGGCAGCAGACGCGACAGCAGAAAAGCCGATGGCGGAGGAGAAAACGGAAGAAATAGCGGAAACGCCGCCTGCACCGCCAATGACTGAAGAAAAGGAAGAGGCGAAACCGCAGGAGAATACGGAAAAAGTGCAGGCAGAAGCACCGGCGGAAGAAAAAACGGAAGAAAAAGCGGAAAATGCTTTGCTGTGTATGCTGTCGGTGCGCTGTGATACGGCGCTTGGAAAAGCGGGGGAGAAAAACTCTGTTTTGCCGCAGAACGGCGTAATTTTCGCAGGGGAAAGCCTTTCGTTTTCCGAAGGGGAAAGCGTGTTTGATGTGCTTTTTCGCGAAATGCAGGCACATGGCATTCCGCTTGCGTTTACGAAATCGCCGATGTATCAAAGTGTATATATCGAAGGCATCGGCAATTTGTATGAGCGCGATTGCGGAAATCAATCCGGCTGGATTTATAAGGTAAACGGTGTAAAGCCGGGTTATGATTGTTCAAATTACCTATTAAAGCCCGGCGACAGAATTGAATGGGTTTATACCTGCAATCTCGGTAACGATGTGTAAAGAAAAAGACGCCTTAGGCGTCTTCAGTTAGGGATAAAACGCCTTAAAAAGCAATATTTTGGCAAATAGCTGTGTTAAAAACGACCGAAAT
>JAZSGM010000285.1:0-7455 GCA_045532715.1 Clostridia bacterium | reverse complement strand
TTTGCAAAACAAACTCTAATCTTTGCGAGGTAAAACCAAGCAATTCCAAAAGCTGATCATAGGGCAATAAATACCAGTTATTGCGAATAATCGTCATATAGCCCGACTTTTCCCAGTTTTCATCAAACACAACCGAGCTTAAGCCAAGCCTTTTAGCCTCTAAAAGCACAACGTCTTCATCACAGCCCAAAACCCTTGCAATTTTATCCAATGAAACAAAACCGTAATTCCTAAAAATTACGGCCTGCCATCTGCAAGGGAAATTTTCTTCAGGTAATTTTACCCTATTTTCTGTAAGTAGCATTACTTTATTTCCTCGTTTAAATATTGTAATGATTTTTGCACCATAAGGCTACCAATTTCTTGACTTGCCTCTTTTGCGCTTTCGGTAAACCAATGCTTAACGTCACCTATTCTTTCCTTTTTTACACAGTCGGGATAAAGAGCCATAAGTATTGAGCATTCGTATTTGCCGGCATGGTCGTATCCCGTTGCATTTTGAACGGCAGTAGACATCGTGGGAATTACCTTAATCCAATTAAAGGGATTATCGCCTCCCTCTAACTGCTCGTAATAATCGGCGTAACTTTCACTACCCCACCAGCCCTCTCCAAGAGTTTCCTCAAGATATTCCATAGTTGCCCTCTTTGCCGCAGTACGATAGCAAAGCGTCATAGGCATTTCACTCTCATGCTCAAACTGATGATGAATTACCACGTAAATATTACGCAGCCCGGCATTTAACAGATTCGTGAAAATCTGAAACAGATATGCTTCAAACACATCCTCCTCAATATGCACTGTGCCGCTTGTTTCGTCTGCTACGGCGTAGCTGGACGGACTGTAGTGAATCGACGGTGCAATCATCAGTTCTTTTTCCTCTGCAAGCTTTTCAATTAAGCCCTCTGCTACCAACGTATCACAGCCGTAAGCACAATGTGGGCCGTGGTATTCCACCGTACCTCCACAAATGATGACCGGAATGCGATTTTCCTTTACATAATCCATTTCCTTCGGAAAGCTTTTCGTAAGATACATTTTCTTCATTGCAATCACCCTTATTCAGAATAACCCATTGTTGTATAGAACGCAAGGTTGGCCTGCGTATTGTCGAGTCTGCCGTACTGCACAACAACCGGCGTATTGGAGGTAAGCTTCATTGCATACTGTGTTTCAAACGGTACTGCAAAGCCACCCATATCCTCAAGCTTGTTTGTACGGAAGCAACGCACTCTGCCTGCCTTCACTGTCCACTTGATGTCTTCATAAGCATCCTTATCTGTAAAAAACAGCTTTACCCGGATTTCAGCATCCATGCTACTGTCGTTTACAACGATAACGGACTCGTGCCCCTTGGCTGTACCCTCGCCCGGCTGCGGTAATTCACAGTCCGGCAAAATCCAATATTTTTTACCAATTGTATTATACATCAAGTTCGATAATTCCCTTCTTTAAGTAGTCAGTCATGGAATGGCAGCCATCCTTTGTGATTGCTACGCCCTTCTCCCATCTTACGCCAAAGCCGTCGCCGGAGATAAAGGTATCTACCTGGAAGGTCATATTCTCCTCGAGCGGATAGTCGGATGTTGTTTCCATCCACGGTGCCTCAACCTCAATCATACCTGTGCCGTGGCACGGACCGTATACAAAGTTGTCCTTGTAGCCATTATCAACGAAGAGCTGATAGAAATCCTTGGCAACGTCACTCGCCATCTTGCCTGCCTTGAGCTGGTCTACTGTCCAGTCATGCGCTTCTAAACAGAACTGTACGGTATCTCTTCTCTTGCCCTCAAGCTTGCCCATTACAACCGGAAGACCGATTGCCGGAGAATAACCGTCAATTTTCGCCGAGAGGTTTAACTGCACGATGTCGCCCTTGTTGATTGTGCGATAGCACGAACGGCTGATGGCATGGCTGGTGGATTTTTCAGAGAAGACATACATCGGAAGGCCTTCGTATTCTGCACCTTCTTCATAAATGACCTTCTGCGCGATACCAACCATCTGCAGCTCTGTAACGCCCGGCTTTAAGTTGCGGATAACTTCATCCGTTGCAACCTCAATGATGCGGAAGCCTTCCTGGATACAAGCCAGCTCATTGATGCTCTTAATCTTACGCAGTGTCACCATAATATCACTGCAGTTTGTGATTTCAGCCTTCGGATAGCTTTCCTTCAGACCTTCAAAAATCGGGAGTGTGCACTCTACATAGCTGCCCAGACCGATTTTGATGTTTTCGCCGGTCACACCGATGCTCTTGAACGCATCCTTGAAGGTGTCAGCCTTCAGCTCCGGATATGCCGGGTCTGCAGACTCACGGAATTCCTTTAATACAAAAATGTTGTCAATCTTAGATCTGTCCTTTGCGAAAATCGCCGATTCCGGACCAACCAAAAGTGCAGCTTCACCTGTTGCGGAAATCGCTACACCTGCTCTTTCAAACAGCGGCCAGAAGCCGGAGAAGTATCTTGCGTTTGCGTAGTCGGACTCCGTGCTGGATACAACCATAACATCCAGGCCTTTTTCACGCACCAACTGCCCCGCTTTTTTGATTCTTTCCTGATATTCGCTGTCTGGAATACAAATTCTACTCATTGTTTTACCTCCTTAAAATAATGATACTGTTTACATTATATCGCAAAATTTTGTATATGTATTTAAACTATATTAAATAATTTTTGTCCGATATTTCGCCCGTTGACAAAACTACAAAGATGTGTTTTAATGAATACGGTGATGGATATGGACTTCAAATTACAAAGCTTCGACACGCCGCTGACGGTGAGCCGAATAGCAAACATTCATTATTTTGAATTCACAAAAGAATATCACACCTTCAACGATGCGCACAGCTTTTGTGAGCTTTTGTATGTCGACAAAGGTTCTGTTATGGTGGAAGCGGAAAACTATTCCGGCACCTTACAGGGCGGTCATTTACTGATTCACCGCCCGAATGAAAAGCATTCGCTCAAGTGCCCGGATGACACATGCTCTAACGTAATTATTATCGGCTTCGAGTGCGACTGCACAGCGCTTGCTTCCTTTGCACGTCTTCCGATTAATCTTGCGCAGGGGCACAAAAAAATGCTCTCGGAAATCATGAAGGAGGGTATGAATGTTTATGCGCCACCCTACGATATTCCGAACACGCCGGAAATGACCAAGCGTGCAGTCTATCCGTTTGCAGCAGACCAGATGCTCAAAATCAATCTGGAGGCATTCTTGATTGCCTTAGTGCGCGAATACGGAAAAAAATCCGCACGCGCAAATAATGCAACCCTGCCCGACGGCAAGCTCGCAGAAATTTACAATTACATCCATGAGCATTACACGGAAAAAATCACTTTGGACGATATTTGTTTCCTGTTTGCAACCAACAAGACCTCCCTTTGTTGCAAGTTCAAATCCGAATACGGCATTACCGTTTTAAACTATATTCATAAGCTGAAAATCGAAACTGCCAAGGTGCTTATCCGAGAACAGAAGCTCTCGATAACCGAAATATCGGAAAGTCTCGGCTTCGGTTCCATTCATTATTTCTGCAAGCTGTTTAAAAAACACACCGACCTTTCACCAAAGGAATACAGTAAGACCATTAAATCAAGATTGAATTTATAAAAAAGTGCTGCCCGAACCCATCGGACAGCACTTTTATTGCAACATTTCCAAAACTTTATCTAAGTTTTCTTCGGCGTACTCTATTTCTGCGCTGTACATCCGCGCAACCTCAAACAAGTCTTTCTCATTTTCAGCAAGCGCACATATAAACTGCATCGCATGCAGCGCAAATGACACACGCGCCGACAAACTCCCATCATAAATTCCATCTGGCAAATGACGATAGAGAAAATAACACATCAGCTGCTCCTGCATACAAGCCGGCGCCGTATATGTGTTCTCCTTATATTCTGAAAGCCGCGTCGCCCAGCGCACATCCAATATTTCAAGACCGAGATAAAACTGTGCCCACTGCATCATTCCCATGTCCGACACAACAATGCCAAGCCGGCTTTGCACCGCACAGACACGCGCCTGCACAGAGCTTTTTCTATCCTGCAAACAATTCAGCAACTGCGCACGAAAGGCAAAAAACGCCTTTTCTGTTTCATTAGATTCTTCTATAGCGCCATCCTCTTCCAAAAGCACAAGCTGCATTTTTTCTTTCCGCGACAAAATCAGCTCCGCAGCCGCCTCACAGCACAGCCCAAGTCCGATTTCAGTGCGGTCATCGTAAAAATTTCTGTAACGCGGATGGTCAGCACAGATCTGGCAAAGCGCTTCCTCACCCAACTCGGTAATCATATCACAAAGTCCGTTTTGGTTTAAAAACGGACAACGTTCATTCTGCCCCAAGACAAAATGCGGCGCATCGCCGTCTGTCGAAATATTTTCACGCAGGCGCACACCGATTGCGCCGGGCACTGTTTTATAATAGGCATATGTATCCGCATCAATGTCAATTTCCCAGCCAATGCAACAGCTGTGTCGGCACTTGTCCGCAATGCAGGAAAAAGCCTTATAGTAATTTGGTGCATACAGCTTCATAAAATCACACTCCAAGCCGCCACAAGCTTTTCAACCGTCCACGCGGCATTTGCCGGTGAGGTAGACGGCAAGCAAACGGCTTCTCTGCCCAAAAGCGGTCTTGTATACTTGTTATAATACTTTTCCGCCGTTTTCCCGTTCACAAAAATCTGTCGGATGTCCGCGCTGTTTAAAATCGGCGTCAGATCATTTGGGGACACATCTTTAATCGTGGCATCCGCGCTACCCATAATGTCACAACTTGCAATCACATCCCAAAGCGCAATGCCGTGCTTCAGCAAAAACACACGTTTTTCCTCTATACTCTGCGGCACCTCTTCACCGTGCAATTGCGCAAGCACACGCCAGAACCGGTTTTGCGGATGTCCGTAGAAAAACATCTGCTCGCGCGATTTGACGGACGGAAAGCTACCCAATATCAGAATTTTCGAATTTTTGTCATACAGCGGCGGAAACGGATGATAAATCATATTATACCTCCGAGGTCACCACCAGCACATCACCGTCACGCAGCTTTAAGCTACCGTGCGGAATGACGGTTTTTCCTTTACGCTTCATCAGTACAATTAAACTCTCGGGCGCAATGCCGAGCTCGGCAATGCTCTTGCCGTTCCATTCATGCTCATCACTGATATGAATTTCACTGAGCATCAGATGGTTATCGTCAAAATACCCTTCACCGCTCAAAATCAACACATCGCCCGGATGAATATATGTATTGCCCGAAGGCACAATGCGCTTACCTTTATGCAAAATCAGTGCCACTAAAAGTCCCTGCGGCATAACAACATCACGAATACGTTTATTCGCCCACGCATTGCGTTCGGAAATGCTGATACGGATAAACTGCACCTGCGTTTCATCGGTATAATCGTTAAAGGTTTTCATAACATTTTCCCGATTATCAATCATATGCAGTCTTTTCGAAATCCACGGTAAAAGCGTGCCCTGCAAGCCGATAGAAATCAGAACAATACAAAACGTAATATGGAACACATCGCTTTTGGTATATGCTTCATCAATATGTGCCATAATGGCAAATACAATAGAGGTCGCTCCACGCAGTCCAGCCCATGCAGTAACACCCAACTGTCCCCAGGATGCGCCAAACGGCTTCATCAGACAGAAAACTGCTACCGGTCGCGCAATAAAGGTCAAAAACAACGCAATCGCCGCTGCCGGCAAAAGAACAGCCGGTATCTGTGACGGTGTTGCCAGAAGACCCAAAAGGAAAAATACCAGAATCTGCATAAAAACAGTTATACCGTCAAAAAAGTGTACCAACGGTTTTTTATTGGTAAGACGCGTGTTGCCGAGTACAATTCCGACAATGTATGCGCTCAAATAACCGTTACCACCGAGAAAGGACGGCAGCGCATAAGACAAAATCGCCACGCCGGCAACAAAGATGGCATCAAAGCCTGAGGTTTCAAAATGCACATATAAAAGCACAAAACGCGCAACAAGCGCAATAATCACACCGAAAATCACACCGAAAAAGATTTGCGCAAACAAGGCATAGGCAAAGGCATCCCCTGCCGTCTGCCCACGCATCACCGACAAAACCAAAATTGTCAGCATATAGGCGCAGGGGTCATTACTGCCGCTTTCCAGCTCGAGTACCGAGGCCGTATGGTGCTTCAAATTCAGCTTTTTTGAACGCAGGACGGAAAACACGGAAGCTGCGTCCGTCGAGCTGAGCACCGAACCGATTAAAAGTCCCTCCCAGAAATCGAAACGCAATACATAGTAACAAAACACGCCCGTCAGCAATGCCGTACAGACCACACCAACGGTAGACAGCAATAAAGACTGCGGCGCTACGCGTTTTGCCACACTCCATTTTGTGCCGAAGCCGCCATAAAAAATAATGGCAATCAGCGCAACAGAGCAAATCTGTTCTGCAAACATATAGTTATCAAACTGAATCTTAAAAAGACCGTCCGAACCGAACAGCATACCGATAAAGATAAACAGCAAAAGTACCGGAAGCCCGATTTTATGAGAAATTTTATTAAAAAATACGCAGCACAATATAACCAGACCTGCCAAAATCAATTCTGTAGCCACGCCGTTTACCTCCTTTACATTTTATACTTATACTTAATTTTATTATAGCATTTTTATCATAATGACACAAGAAAAAGTTCAGCTTTCCTCGCAGAAAATGCACAAAGCAAAACAACCTTGCATACGAGGCATGCAAGGTTGTTTTGCTTTATTCTTCAAAATACATTCGAAATGCCGTAGGCAATGCATAAATCTTCCGGATTTCGTCAAGACTTGCCCATGTGTAATCCGTACTTTGTGTGCGGCACAAAATATGATAGCATGTCATCTCCCACTGAACATGTGTAAAAATATGCTGTCGTTCCATCGTGCGCACCAGTCGCTGCGGTGCAAGCTGCAGGCTTTGCACATAGGCAAGCGCCGCATCCGCATTTTCAAATACGGTTTGTGTGTTGGGCAACTGCCAAAGCCCGGGCAAAAGTCCGGCACGGTCACGCTTTGTCAGTGCAAATCTGCCGTCACATTCAAGCAAAAACACACTGAGCTTCTGTAGCTTTTTTTCCCGCTTCGGCAACCGAACCGGATATGCCGTCATTTTATTTTGCTTACGCGCCCGACAAAATCCGTTTGCCGGACACACATCGCATGAAGGTGACTTCGGTGTGCAAACACAAGCACCAAGCTCCATCAGTGCCTGCGTAAAATCACCGCACTGTCCCGCAGGATATACCCTCTCCAGCTTTGCGGCAAACGTCTTTTTCGTTTCCTCCAAATCAATCGGTGCCTCATTTGCCGTCATGCGTGATAATATCCGCAAAACATTTCCGTCCACTGCTGCATACGGCAATTCGTAGCAAATCGAGCAAATTGCACCGGCTGTATACGCACCGATGCCCGGCA
>JAZSGM010000008.1:0-4665 GCA_045532715.1 Clostridia bacterium | reverse complement strand
CCAATCTGCTGGTCACCGCCCTGCGGTCCGGACAAAAAACGATGAATGTCCAATCCGGTTGCCTCAATCACCATGCTGCCCGTCGTACCGGTTGCAAACAGATTATGCTTGCCTAAAATACCCTTATACGCAATACAGAATTCAACCATCAGTTCCTTCTTCTTATCGTGCGCAATCAATGCAATATTCATTCCAGCCTCAACCCTTTCTCATCTTTTGTCAATTTATTATACTACAGTTCTTTGGTTTTTTCAACCAATTTTGATATTTTTTATATTTTTGCAAGCTCTGCCTCAATTATACAATGCTTTTGCTCTGCGCTTGTCCCCTCATGGATACAAAAGCTGAAGTCCGTAACCTGAAAATAGTGTGAAAGCACTTCCAGCAGCTCGCCGCTCAGCTTCTTCGTCAGCCCCGTACCGATAAGGTCACGGTCACGCACAAGCACACTGCGAATTCGCGTTGAAGCACATTTTGCCGTTTGCCTGCTCTCCCAATATGTCTGCAACCGCGAAAGAAATACGAATCGCTTCATACCCTTCTCTCCTTTCGTTTTTCCGGCGAATTTATGCAAAGCAAGCCATCAAGCCACTTTCGTTTTTTATACTGTATCATCGGCACGTGCATTCCCTCAATCCGGTCACATATATTTCTGTACGCCCGCCCGGCAAGCGACTTTTTGCGCAGCACAGCTGCTTCGCCGCGGTTGGTGGTGACGATGACGCTTTCGTCATCCGCTACAACACCCAAAACGCCGACGGACAGAATATCCGCGACCTCCTGCGCAGATAACATATTCCCCTGCTCAACCATTTTCGGGCGAACACGGTTGACCAGCAGACGAATACAATCCTCCGGCATACCGCCGGCGGTCAGAAGTCCGATAATGCGATCCGCATCGCGCACGGCAG
Organism: Clostridia bacterium; assembly: GCA_045532715.1. Taxonomy (GTDB): domain Bacteria; phylum Bacillota; class Clostridia; order UBA1381; family UMGS1253; genus RGIG2041. Next base: position 3,754 of record JAZSGM010000008.1, on the reverse strand, counting down.
AAAGCTCCGGCGTAACGACAACAATTGCTTCCTGCGCACCGGCAACTGCATTCTTAAACCCCTGCTCTATTCCCGCCGGACAGTCAACAAGCACATAATCAAACTGCGTGGCAAGCTGACGCGTCAGTTTTTGCATCTGCTGCGGCGAAACCGCCGTTTTGTCACGCACCTGCGATGCTGCAATCAGATACAAATCCCGAAAACGCTTGTCCCGGATCAGCGCCTGCTTTAAATCACAGCGGTTTTCCGTCAAATCCACCAAATCATACACAATGCGGTTTTCCAGGCCCAATACCACATCCAAATTCCGCAGACCGATGTCTGCATCCACCAGTACAACGCTGCGCCCTTTTTCTGCAAGTCCGGCGCCGATATTTGCCACGGTTGTCGTTTTGCCGACGCCGCCTTTTCCGGATGTAACCACAATCACTTTTCCCATCGTATTCCTCCTGACAAAAAAATTACCGAAAACCAGTATACCTGATTTCCGGTAAGGAGTTTGTCATATTCTGTCAGTGTACTTTTTTATAATAATCTCGCCATTCTGTAAGCAGGCATATTCCGGCATAGCATCCGCTTTATAGCTTCGGCTCGGCTTTTGCCCGATGCAATCTGCAATGCGAATTTCCGCAGGCTGCAGTCCCCAGGCTGCCACAATTGCACTTTCGCCTTCCGCCTGTCCTGCCCATACCGTTCCGGAAAGCACCCCCAGAACAACAACATTGCCACCGGCTTCCAGTCGCGCACCCGCATGCACATCGCCGACAACAGTTAAATCCGCATCCGCACAGATACGCATACCGCCGCGCACCGTACCGACAAAGGTTCTCGATTGCGCATTTTCACCACACATCCGCTCATCAGCGGTAAGCACCCGCACCGCATTTCCGCTGACCTTTGCGATATGCTGCTCTATACGCAGGCGATCCATTTCGTTGACGGTTGCGCCTTCAATGCGGAGAACTGCATTTTCGCCGAGCAGTCCGGCAAGTGCCTCCGCCTTTTTTGTAACCGCCGTACAGACAAATGCGCTCTGCTTTTGCGCATCTGTTTCGTGTTTCAAATCAAATCGGAACAACAAACCGTTACGTATGCCGCGCACCCGGTAAGGCAGTTTCTCCGAAAGTTCAAACTGCAACGCCTGTTTCGCCAAAGCATAGCCTCCTATCTGAGTAAGGTTTTGGAGTATGTTTCACTGCTGCTGTTTGTTTCCACTGCAAAATAAGCATCCATCACGGCCTTTGCAATCGGTGCAACATCCGAACCGGAGTTGCCGTGCTCCACCACAATGGCGATGGCAATTTCCGGCTTATCAAACGGCGCAAAGCCGACAAACACACCGTTGTCCGAGCCGCGCGCCACCTGTGCCGAACCCGTTTTGCCGCCGACACGAATCGGATAGTCTTCAAACACGCTGCTCGCCGTACCGTCTTCTGTTACCGCCAGCATACCGTTGAGCACCGCATTGATATTTTGTTTTTCCATTTTAATTTTCTCTGCGACCTTCGGTTCACTTGTGTGCACAATTGTACCGTCTACCGGCGAGCGCACACTTTTCACAATATGCGGCACATAACGTACGCCGCCATTGACCAATGTACAAATGTAATTTGCCAGCTGCAGCGGCGTCATCAGATTGTCAGACTGTCCGATTGCCGCCTGCAGCGTATCACCCGGCTGCCAGGTGCCGCCGCCGTTTTTCTCTCTGTCCTCCGGACCGGCCAATCTGCCTGCCGCTTCTTCTGCAGAAAGCTCAACACCGCTGCGCTGTCCGAAACCAAACAGCTTTCCGTATTTATTTAAGGTTTCAATCCCCATCAGGCGGGCGGATTCATAGTAATAATAGTTACAGGAATTTTTGATCGCATCCGTCACCGTCTGCGGACCGTGTCCCTGCCCGAGGCTCTTCCAGATCCAGCATCGCGGCTGATAATCCGGATAATATCTGTAAATACCCTCGTCGACAATCACAGTATCCGGCGTAACTGTACCGGATTCCAATGCTGCAATGGAGCTGAGCATCTTAAAGGTGGAACCCGGCGGATATGCCGCAGAAAGCGCACGGTTCCACATCGGCATATTTTCATCCTTCAGTAGTCGGTTATATACCTTACTGAAATTTGAAATATCATAGGTCGGATGCGAAGCAATTGCCAGAATCTCTGCTGAATTCACATCCATGACCACACCGGCACCGCAGTAGGCATCACCGCCGGATTTGTATTTCGGATCGCCGCCGCGTGCGCGGATTTGTTCAATCGTTTCCGCAAGCGATTTTTCAAGTGCCGCCTGCATATTGGCATCAATCGTCAACGTCACATAATTGCCCTGCACCGGCTCCACTGTCAAATCCGACTGAACCTCAAATCCGTTTTGCGTCTGTACCAGACTGGCAGAGCCGTCCTCACCTTTCAGATATTCTTCGCAGACCTTTTCAATGCCCTGTTTGCCGATCATATCATTCAAGCCGTAGCCTTCGTCGCTAAGCTCGGCATACTCCGTATCGGAAATTCTGCCGATTCTGCCCAGAACATGCGCCGCCATTGTCCCCTGGTTATACTTTCGCACATATTCACTTGCGATGTTGACGCACCGATACGCCGACTGACTTTCGCGAATCTTGGTCACCAGCTCCATGCTGATATTGCTTGCCATCACAAACGGCTCCGACACGGAAAAACCGCGCTTTTCCATTTCATAACGCACACCGGCAATTTTTCGTATCTCCGACGGCGTATAGCTGTCTGCAATCTTATAGCGTTTCTTCAGCTTCTCAATCACCTGCGGCGCGGTAATTTCCGCATCAAACTCCATACTCTTTTTAAACCGCTTTTCTGCCGCCTTAATCTCCTCGACCGCCGTGTAGCTGTCGGAAAAGGTAAAGGAAAACGGTTCACCGGAAATCGGCAGAGAATCTGCCACCTCCGCACCGTCTTGCTCAATCATGCCATAAAGCTTGAGCAAAACGGCATTGAGCTCATCTGCCTCCATTCCGATGCGCTGAATCTGTACACAGTAGCCAACATCATTTGTAATCAGCGGAACACCATAGCGGTCATAAATCTCACCGCGCGGGGCGGCGATATTCATACGGCGCATCTGCTTTTGCTGCGCAATTTTTAAAAACTCATCGCCCCTGACAATCTGCATATAAAAAAGGCGCAGCACAAAAATCACGCAAATAATCACCACAAAGGTAATGTAGACTGTCAGTCTCGGTTTTTTATCCATACGCCTTGTCCTTTCTTTGTTATTTTAATTCTGTCCTGCAAACGCATCCGCGATGTGGCAAACACACGGCATCATCAGACAGCCCGCTACCGCGCAGAGTGCGGCAGACGGCAGTACAGACGAAACAAGCACCTGCCAATAATTTGCCTGCTGCCATAATCCGTAGCACAAAATATAATAAAAGAACTCATACACGAGTGCCGTAATAAACAAAAACAATAAGCTTGCCGCAAATTTTGCTTTAAACACATGCGGACTGACCATCGTGATCAGTGCACAGCAAAGTGCACACAAAAGTGTCGCCACGCCGAAAAGCGCACCGGAGGTATAATCCAGCAGCACGCCGCACACAACGCCAAAGCTTGCCGAATGCAAATAATTATTCTCCCGTATGGCAAAGCAAACCGCCGCTGCAAGCAGAAGATTCGGTGCAGTCTGCCCGAACAGAATCTTAAAAAAGGTCGTTTGCAGCAATAAAAGGCCTAACAGCAATGCTGCCGTGTTTACATATTTCATCTTAAAA
>JAZSGM010000011.1:0-10595 GCA_045532715.1 Clostridia bacterium | reverse complement strand
GTGGGAATTTGGATGCAAGACGAGACGCGTCCGATGGCACAGTACGTTGGTACGGGCCATCGGGCGCAACGAAGTATTGCGCCAAATTCACCTTTAAAAAAGGCCGGGAATGTTCAATCCACCCGTAACCCTGCTCATCGTGCCGGTTGCAAGCTCATCTGCCTGACGCATTGCTTCGTTTACGGCGCTGAGGATTAAGTCTTCGAGGGTTTCTACATCGTCCGGGTCTACGGCTTCAGGACTGATTTTTACGCTGAGCAGCTCTTTTTTGCCGTTGATGGTTACGGTAACGGCACCGCCGCCGGCGGATGCTTCAAGTGTTTTTTCTTCGATTTCAGCCTGCGCTTTCACCATTTCTTCCTGCATTTTCTGCGCTTGCTTGATCATTTGGTTCATGTTGCCCATGCCGGGCATACCACCTCTGAATTTTGCCATGGTTTAATCTCCTCTTGTATTATAATTTTTTTATTCTTCAAATGAAATATCATTGCCGCCGAATTGCAGCAGGGCTTCGAGCGGATCTTCTTCTGCAGGCGGTTCGGTAGCGGGCTGCAGCGCGGGTGCTTCTTCTGCAATGGCGTCAAACTCTGCTTCGGAAACAAACTGAATGCGAAGCGGTGCGCCGAGCACCTGCGCAATGGCTTGCTGAAGCTTTGTGTCATCACTTTGAATCGTTGCCTTGATGTAAATAACGTTAATCATATACAGACTGCCGTCAGCTACTTTGGCTTTGCGCCCGGCAAGCATACCGTAAAGCGCAGGATCTATTCTTTTCAGGGCGCCTAAGATTTCGCCCCACGCGCCGACACCCTTCACGGGTACGCGGCGTTGCGGCGCCGGTGTGCTCTGCAGTGGCGGTGTCGGTATCGGCTGCTGCATCGGTACAGCTTCCTGTGCAGTGGGCGGTGCCTCCTCAGGCATCGGCACCTCATCCCACGGCGGTGCATCAGACTGCACCGGTTTTTGCGGTAGCTGGGGCGCTGCCTGCATAACCGGCTTTGCTGCAATTGGCGCCTGCTGCATCGGCTGCGGCGCTGCCTGCACAACCGGCACACTGCCGGCAAGCTGCCCCTCTATGCGCTCAATACGCGCCAGAAGCCCCGCGGCAGAAGCATCAAAATTCGTATCACACAACCGGATAAAGGCAAGCTCGTACACCACGCGAACACTCTTTGCATTTTTTGCATCCGCCACAGCAGCAACCAGGGTATCAATACAATACGCCAGCTGCGCCGGTGTAAAAAGCTTGTTCTGTTTTTCAATCACGGCCAGAACATCCGCACCGCAGTCAAACAACTTGTCCGCCTGCGTACACGTGCCGTAAACCAATATATCGCGAAACCGCTGAATCATACGGTCCGTAAAATTCGTTAAATCTTTGCCGTTGGCCACCGTCTGCGCTATGATTTCCAGGGCAGCACCTGCATCCTTGCCGGCAATGGCGCTGACACAGTCATCTAACAGCGTGTCCGCCGCAACGCCCAGAATGCGTTCTACACTCTCTCGCGTAATGCTTTGGTTTCCTGCACTGATGCACTGATCCAGCATACTGAGCGCATCACGCATACCGCCGTCTGCCAGACGGGCAATCAGCTCAAGCGCATCCAGTTCAGCTTCCACATTTTCCGCCGTCACAATCTCACGCATACGAAGTGTTAGATCGTGCACGCTGATGCGCTTAAAATCAAAGCGTTGACAACGTGATGTAATCGTCGGCGGCAGCTTGTGCGCCTCGGTGGTTGCCAAAATAAACACAACATACGGGGGCGGCTCCTCGAGCGTTTTCAACAGCGCATTAAACGCGCCGGACGAAAGCATATGTACCTCGTCTATAATATAAATCTTATATTTTGCCTGCGCCGCACTATAGGCAACCTCATCACGGATTTCACGGATGTTGTCTACGCCGTTGTTGGATGCAGCGTCAATTTCCACAATATCAAGCACGCTGCCCTCGGACACACCGCGGCAAATGCTGCATTCATTACAAGGATTTGCATCCTTCGGATGTTCACAGTTGATTGCTCTTGCAAATATTTTCGCGCAGGAGGTTTTACCGGTACCGCGCGTACCGCAAAACAGGTATGCATGCGCCGTTTTACCGGACAAAATTTCATTTTTCAGCGTAGACACAATATGATTCTGCCCGATGACATCGTCAAAGGTCTGCGGTCGCCATTTTCTGTACAATGCCTGATATGCCATTGTTCTTCCTCCTACAGATTCGACATTCTGAAAACTACATAATAAAAAAGTCATACAGCTCTGCTTCGAAGTCGGTTTTCCATGCGGTATGCCTGTCGATGACTCAGCCACGGCACCCCCGTATCACACCGCGAACACCGCTTATTGCTGCTCGGTTCCCCGCCTGACAAGGTTCACGGGTCTCGGTCGCACAGGACCAAAGCCTCATTGCCATCAAAACAAACGCCGGCCATACAAAACCGCCCCTTGGCAGAGCATTCACCCTTGCTATAGCGGATTGCAAGTTCAGGGTACCGCTACCACCCCGGCTAGTACGACTTTATTATTATACCCTATTTTTTTGATTTGTGCAACTGCTTTTTGCTTTTTTATACAGAAAAGAAACGGAAATCCGCACCGGACTTCCGTTTCATCACGTTCTTATTTCTCTACCTGCACGTACGCGCCGGCAAACAGCACCTCACCGCTCAGATTATCACGAATAATGTAGGTGAACGGTTTGTCTAATTTAAACTCAATCGGTTCTGCCGGGCGGGAACTGGTTGCCCCTGCGGCAATTCCCGTTACGGCAGCCGCCTCCGTTCCCTTTTCATCCACCTGAATATAGGTCTTGTGTACCGCAGCATCAATGTAGAGCGGCCATTGCTCAATGATACCGCGGATTTGCGCCGTCCGCGAATCAAACGCCTGCTGCACGCCGAGTGCACGCATCATTTCTTTCAGGTCTGCCTTAAATTCGGCTTCAAATTTCGGCATAGACAAATGCACGCGCTCCATACGCAGCTGTGCCGATTCTAAAACCGCCTGCGGGTTATGCACTCTGCCGTTACCGGACAGCACAAACATACTGATATCTATGTTTTCATCCTGTGTCCTGCCGGCATACTTTCCCTCCGCATCCGTATTGTAAACATAGTTCTTATACGGCAGCTCCAAAATACGCACACCACCGGCTTCACCGTAATTGAAATGCGTCGTCTGCTGCATAAAATCCGTAGAGGTCACCGTGCCGTCCGCATTATAGAAGGCGTCCTGCTTTGTCAGATACTGCGCAAATTCATGCAGCCAGCCTGCTTTAAAATAAACTGCATTTGCAATGTAGGCAAAAAATTCGTTATTCTCTGCGATTTTGGAAATCTTTCCGTTCGTCTTTTCCTGCACCCAGGCATTGATTGTACCCACCGCATCTGCATCCGTCACCGTCGCCGCCTGCGCGTCAAAATACGCACTTGCAAGCTTTTCATACGGTCCGGTAATCTGTTTTCCCTGTGTCCTGCTTGTATTCACCCAGACCGCATTGGCAACATTCAAATCCATGGAGACCGCTGCATTGTATTTTTCAATCGCCTGCTTCGCCTCCTGATTAAAGGCATCCAAATCCGCAATGCCGAGCGCATCTAAAATCTCCTGCTGCGTTTCCTTCTGCGCACCGTTTGCCGCAAGTGCAAATGCCAGCTTCACAGAAAAAGGCGAAAACATATAGTTTTCCTTTTCCGGCATCTGCGCATTGAGTTTGTCTGCAAAATGCACCGGCGCTGCCGGTGTACCACAGCCCATCACACTAAAATCCGCTTCCGTATACAGCCCCTGATCTACAAGCATCTGCTTGACCAGGCGTCCGTCCGGTGTTTTGATCAAAAGTGCACTGTGGCAAATGCTCGCCGTTACATCGCGCGTCAGCAGCCAATCCTCCTGCACGGCTGTCTTTGTTTCATTGTGCAGCAAAAGGGAAAGCGCATCCCCACGATCATACGCATTTTCAATCGTAACACCTTCGTAGCCGAGCACACTTAAGAGCATTTTCACAAACTGTCTTCCGGTTACGGCTTCCTCCGGCGCAAATTCCGTTTCACTTACCCCGGCAATGTAGCCGCGTAGGTAAGCATCCACAATGGTTTTTGACGCCCAATGTCCGTCAACATCCGTAAAATGTGACCGGGTTGCTTCTGTCTCCGGCGCAATGCCCCACACGCGATAAATCAGCGGCAAAGCCTCTGCGCGTGTGACGAGTCGCTCCGTTTCCAGCCCGTTCTCCGTGCCCTTCATGATACCGATTTTCTGCAAAATTTCCGCGCCGGAGCCAAAAACCGCCACGGCACCGACACCAAGCAACAATACAAAACACAAAATGATTGCTATGATTTTCTTCATAAAATCACCCCTTTGCTTTTCAAGACGAAAAATATTCCACTTTGTTCCATAATCCGGTCTTTAACATACGAACTCGCCTGAAAGGGCGCCTTTGCGTGTGTTATAGTTAAACAAAAAGCGGTGTCTCCACCGCTTTTCAGATTTAATTTCGTTTTTTCAGGAATACTAACAATGCCTTTGTTACCGCTGTGCCGATAATACCGCAGGCAACCGTTTCCGCAATGCCGTTGGATAAAAACACACCCCAGACAAACAGCCACGCACTTTTACCGCCGGCAATCTGTGCAAATACAGGCGTATTGGAAAACATCAGAACCAAAGCACCCATAAACAACACACAGTTCAACAGAGGCGCGGCAATGCTGCCCAGACAAATCGAAAACACATTTTCCCCCATCACACGCTTAAGCCCGCAATAGACAAGCCCGCAAAGCCAGCCCATCAGGACGCGCGGCAAAATGCAGAGCACCAACGTACCGAACGCCTGATACTGGAACAAAAGCGTTGTCATACCGCCACCGCCGCTGACCGCACTCCACGCGCTGGTCAAGCCGAACACAAGCCCGAGAACGGCACCTGCACCCGGACCGAGCGTGATCGCACATACCGCAATCGGTACGGTTAAAATCGTAATATTCAAAATCGGTGTTCTGATATACCCAAGGCCCGTCAGCGTCATCAAAAGCAAAACGGCGGCAAACAAAGTGACACGTACCCAATACTGCAGCTTCCTGTTTTTCACGGAGCATTCCTCCTTTTATGGGGTTATTCTATCACGTTTTTTTCCAAAAATCAACAGCCTGCCCAAATTTAGACGGAACAAAAGCAAATTTATTTCGTCTTAATTTACAGAACTATAAATTTTTTATGAACTTGCATATACAGCCGCTTTTTCCGGTTGACAGTAAAACCGGGATAGTGCTATAATAGATGCACAGTGCAATTTTGTACATATATGAATGGAGGCCCTGGACTTGAAAGAAAAAGAAATCCTTATTAACCATGTTTCAAGCGAGGATACAAATAAAAAGGAAACTGCAATCGATTTCGATGTGCCTGAAATACAGGATTTTGAATCACGTTATGCATCCGAACTGCCGCGCCGCCGCGGTGCTGCACCGAGCAGCCGTCACGCTACGCGCAAAAAAGAAGCAGCCAAATCCAAAAACAGACCAGCTACGCAGGCAAAAAGCAGCCTGAAAAAACCTGCAGTGAACAAGAAAAAAATCACGTTGATTCTTGTAAGCGTTTTACTGCTTCTGCTTCTGATCGGCAGCTGTAAGCTGATTCAGTTTTTGAACAATCCGTTAATCGGCGAGACCAACGAAGACATCATCAAGGCGCAGGACGCCATCAAGGACGATATGGTTACGGTATTGCTCGTCGGCACAGACGGCGGCGGCACCAATACAGACACAATCATGCTTGCCGTGCTGAATGTGAAGGACAAGGAAATCAGTCTGATTTCCGTACCGCGTGATACACGTGTGCCGAATCCGTACGGCGGCAGCGGCTACGCGAAAATCAATTCGGTCTATGCCGCAAAGGGTATGGCCGGTCTGATTTCGCAAGTGCGTGATGTAACCGGTATGCCCATCAACTTTTATGCAATGATTAATTTCGAGGGCTTCCGCGAAGCCGTTGATATTTTAGGCGGCGTACGTTTCAACGTACCGGTACGCATGAAATACTATGACCCGCTGCAAAACCTGAATATTGACCTGTATCCGGGCATGCAGTTGCTCGACGGCGATAAGGCAGAGCAACTCGTGCGTTGCAGAAGCGTTTATGCGCAGGCCGACCTTGCCCGCACACAGGTGCAGCGCAACTTCATTATTGCAATGATTGAGCAGCACGCCACCATGGGCAATCTGACCAAAATACCGGATTTATACAAGGCGATGGAGCCATATATTAAAACAAGTATTACCGCAAATGATGCAATCAAATACGGCAGCGCCGTGGTCGGCATCAAATCCGAGAGCATTCAGTCCCATATGCTTCCGGGTGTGGCAGGCTCTTACGGTGCAAGCAATGTGTCCTATTTTGTGTACGATGCAGATGCAATCGAAGCGCTTGCGCTCGAAATCGGTTTCAAGGATTCCAAAGTAAAAAGAATCCCGTCTCCCGGCAAGCCGAACAGCGGCGTAACCGGTGCTGACGATGTAGATGCCGATCAGACCATTGATCCTGAAGAAAATACGAATGAGGATACAGGCGAGGATACCGACGAGGACAGCAAATCCGACAAAGACAAGGATAAAGACAAAGATAAGGATAAAGATAAAGACAAAGACAAAGACACCGACAACAAAAAGGATCCGGAGGATGACGACGCCGAAAAGCCCGCAGACAAAGACAACAAGGACGATGAAAAAGATGAGGAAGCTGCACCGGACAAACCGGGCGACAACACTGACCAAAACGAAAGCAGTGCTTCCGATACGGATCCGGAAACCTATCCGGACGGCATTTAAATCAAACTGCAGAAAATATAAAAAAGACTGTCCTTCTCAGACAGTCTTTTTTATGTAAGAAAAACTGAAAACAATTACTCAGCAATTGCCGATGCTTCCTCAGCGAGTGCGGTTTCATACTTTGCAAGAATTGCATTTTCCAGATACTCACGCATCTGCGCATTAATCGGATGCGCAATGTCCTTAAACTCGCCGTCTGCTGTCTTTCTGCTCGGCATTGCAATAAACAACTTATCCTGTCCCTCGATAATCTTAATATCATGAACAACGATAGCGTTATCAAATGTAACAGAAACGACAGCCTTCATCTTACCGTCCGTGCTGATTTTTCTTACTCTGATATCCGTTATCTCCACGATATTCACCTCCCCTTTCACAGTCCTTAATTTCGTACATAACTGTGATATTGTTACACATTCACTATCTCATACTTCACAGATAAAGTCAATAGTTTTCTTCCTATTTCATTGCAATTTTTCACATATTTTGGATGCTTTTGGGCTATTCATTGTGCATATTTTACATATTAATATTACTTTTTTTGTCATATTAGCACAAAATACAATTTATATATCCGTTTTGTATAATGAAGCAAAGTATTTTTCCTGTTTTTTTTCACAAAAAGATGTTTCAATTTTATCGGTTTTGTTATATAATATATGTATAAGTAAATTCATAAGTTTTCAAACACAGGAGCTGCATTCAAAATGAATGATTTTCATATGACACAACTTACTCCACACGCCCGGATTCACTTCATCGGCATTGGCGGCATCAGTATGAGCGGGCTTGCGCACATCTGTATAAAAGAAGGTTTTCACGTATCCGGTTCCGATGCCGGCACATCCCCGATTTTAACGCGTCTTGCCGAGGCGGGCGCCGTCATTTACAAAGGGCACGATGCGCAAAACTGCATTGGCGCCGATCTGGTGGTTTATACCGCTGCCATCAAGGATGACAATCCCGAATTGGTCTACGCGCGCGAAAACGGCATCCGCAATATGGAGCGCTCCGTATTTTTGGGCGGTATCATGCGTACCTACCGGGACTGTATCTGCATTGCAGGTACGCACGGCAAAACAACCACCACCTCCATGATGTCGCACGTACTGCTGGCGCACGACTGCGATCCGACGATTCTGATTGGCGGCGAGCTCGACGCCATCGGCGGCAACTACCGTTTAGGCAGAAGTGACTGCTTTTTGACAGAGGCGTGTGAATACCACAGCTCTTTTCTGGAGTTTTTCCCGAAATACGCCGTCATTACAAATGTAGATGCGGATCACTTAGATTATTTCCGGGATTTAGAGCACATCAAGGCAACCTTTGCTGCTTATGCGGCATTGCCCGGCAAAGACGGCTTTGTCCTTGCCTGCGGCGATGATAAAAACACCCTGGACTGTATCCGTGCGACAGATGCACAAATCATCACGTTCGGTACAGATGCCGTCAATGACATTCATCCCAGCGCAGTCTACACCCAGAACGGGCACACCTGCTTTGAAATAGAAGCGGACGGTGAAACCGTAGCTGTAGAGCTGCAGGTGACCGGAAGACACAACCTGCTCAACGCATTGGCCTGCTTTGCAGTCGGCAAAGCAATGCAGCTGCCTTTAGAAACCGTAAAGCGCGGCGTGGAAAGCTTCACGATGGTGCACCGACGCTTTGAAAGAAAAGGTTCCGTCAACGATGCTTTGGTTATCGACGACTACGCACACCATCCAACGGAAATCAAATGTACGCTGGAGGCGGCAAAGCAAATTGCAGACGGTCGGGTTGTGGTTGCATTTCAGCCGCACACCTATACAAGAACCTATACGCTGCTTGACGAATTTGCAAATGCCTTCTATCACGCGGATGAAGTGTTGGTGTTTGATATTTATGCGGCGCGCGAAAAGGATACCGGCTTAATTCACGCCCGTGATTTAGTGGATAAGCTGCTGCAAAACGGCGTAAATGCAAGCTATGCAGACGATGGCTTCGAAGCCGCAGTCAAAGCACTGAAGCAAACACTCCACCCGGGCGATATCCTGCTGACCATGGGTGCAGGCAATATTTTCAAGGTCGGCGAAATGTTAATAGACTAAACAAAACCGTGTTCTCCGAAAAAGAACACGGTTTTTTTCTTATTTAAAATTCTTCATACGCCTCATAAGGGAAGCTTTCAAATTCACAATAACATTCATTGGCCTGCAAGTAAAATCCGACACAGCTCAGACGCCAGCCGAAGATATTTTCAAAAAAGCTCTGGCTGACATAAGTCGTCGAACCGTCCACCAAAATTACATCGTCTACCGGAATTGCCGCTCCGTTTACATACGCAGTATTCGTACCGACCTTTGTCTGAATACCGTCAAAGTACGGGCTTGTAATCCAAAGACTTTCATCCGCCGTAAATTCGATAGAAAACGCATCGTCATAAGCAGACTCCAGCACCGCACGCAGCGGCACATAATACTTGCCGTTGATATAAGGCAATTGGCTTGCCGTGACATAGATATAATCATACGGATACTGCGGCTGATCTACGTCCGCCGGTTCCTCCGGCTCCATGTCCACCGCATATAAATCCTGATAAGAAATGCTGTTTTCCTCTGTCAGCACCGGATACTTTACCGTTACGGAATCACCGCTCAGCTTCATCTTCATTTCCTCTTGCACACGCAAGCTGATGCTGCCGTCGTTTTCAAACGGCCACGAAGCACCTGTTTCATCCAACAATGCGGCTATGCTCTTCAGGCAAACCTCAAAATCCATATCCGCTGTCATTTTCTGTACGGTTTTCTTGCCTGTCAGGCTGTAAACAACCGTATAGCCGTCTTCACCGAGCAAGCTGATTTTCGGCGCATACAAAAGCACCGTTTGCTTTATGACGTCCGCCTCTGCAGGTAAAATCAGCCCCATTGGCACATAGAGGTCAATGACTTCGTTGATCATCGCCGCAAGATAAGCACTGAAGCCGGCACTGTCAAAATGAACGCTGCAGGTGCGACTGTCAGTCTTTACCGTTGCATATTCCTCCATCAGGGCACGGTTTTTCTCCATGAGCGGCTGCAGCGTTTCACGGCTATAGAGCGCCGTCAGCATTGCAACAAGCGCATCCTTCTCCTCCGTCCCTTCCATCGCCTCAACAAATGCAAGCACATCCATCGTTATGTATTTATTCAAAGTCGGCGCACTGTAAATCATCAGAAATTTCGGCTGCGCAGCATTTCTGAAGTCAACGTCCATCCAGACGCCGCTTTTTGCACACACCGCTACATTCAGATTTTTATTCACCTGCACATCCTTTTGCGTTTCTGCCTCCATGCTCAGTTCAATCCGTTTAAAATCCTCGCTGATTCTTGCAGAAATCTGTGCAGTCTGTTTTGTGGAAGCCAGACCTTTGAGCAAGGCTTCAAGCTCCACAAAGTTTTCAAGCTTACTGCTTCCGAGAAGCGCAGAAATCTCGTCTAAAAGCTCTGCCGGTATATCCATTTCCATCGTTACGGTATCCGTCCCGGAATAATTCAACAGTGTACCGTCAGTTAAAAAATCCAATCCGGCTGCAGATGCAAATGTGCCAAAAAGGAGAACAAAACTCATCAGTAAGCATAAAATTCTTTTCATACAAAAACCTCCCCGGTAATTTGGGCAAATGGTCTTAGGGATACAGCGTTTTTCGCCGGTAATCCACCGAAAACAGTTCACAAAAAATCCGCATTATACGCGAGTATGATGCGGATTTTTATGTTCCTCTTTTTGACAAAAGTCCTCGCCTAA
>JAZSGM010000273.1:0-1559 GCA_045532715.1 Clostridia bacterium | reverse complement strand
GAACGGCTTTCACCGCTCTGTCATCCTAATAGGCGCAATGCATCACCGCATCAAATTGTCATGCGCATAGAGGAATACTTGTATTTTTGTGTTTTTTGGCAATAACATAACTAGGCGCCGCGCCGGACGAAACCGTCCTTGTCGGATAGGCATTATTGCCCAAAAAAACGATACAATCAACCTCAAAAATGGCCTTTTTGTCTACAAAAATAAAAAGCATTGCATTTTTTCCATTTTTATGATAGCATTAATGCACGGAAAAACAAACAGAAAGATTTGACCATTTTCTAGATTATTTTGACTTTTTAGGAGCTTATCTATGAAAACAAACCAATTGTTGGAAATCACCGGCTCTTATAACGCTGTAGGTATAAAAAACTGGCGTCAGACAGTTTATGGGGTTCACTCGGTGTGCATCAGTCCCCACTGGCACGAGCAGTTGGAGATTTTGTACATTGTCCGAGGAGAAATAGAACTCAACGTAGGTGAGGACGCCTTTCGCGGTATTCCGGGTATGGCGATCATCGTTAACCCCAAGCAGATTCACGCCGGCGTATGCATGACCGACGAGCTGGAATACGACGTGCTGCAAATCGACCTGACCGTGCTACAAAACAATTCTTTCGTCTCTCACCAATACATAAACTCTTTTTTGCAGGAGAAGGTTCGCTTTACCACCGTCCTCCGCGACCCGGCAGCAGTGGCTGTTATCACCGACCTGTTCCGGTGCATCTGCAGCTCGCCGCATCCGCTGACGGTGATTGGCCAGATCTATCAAGCCCTGGGCGATCTGTACCTGCTGTGCGCTGTGGAGCAGGGCGTTTTCCATACCTCCAACGAAAAGTTTCGTCAGGTGCTGGAGTACATCGACGCCCATTATACCGAGCCGCTGTCTGCCCGGAGCGTCAGCTGCCTGTTCAATTATAATGAATCCTATTTTTGCCGCCTGTTCAAACAGATGACCGGCCTGACCCTATCCGCCTACGTGCGTTTTCTTCGGATGGAAAAGGCCCAGCAGCTTCTCAAGCAGCAGGATATCCCCATTGCCCAGGTGGCCATACAATGCGGCTATACCGACGCCAACTATTTCTGCCTGTGTGTGCGCAAGCATTTTCGGCTGAGCCCCACCGAGCTGCGACAAAAAATGCTGAACACGTAAACAAATCGGCATCCTGTTCCGCCGAGCCCGACACCAACGCAATTGGTGCGGAGCGGCTGATCCCGGACAGCCAATTACGAGCCCCACAGTTTTCGCAACAGACGGCCGATCCCCACACTGTGAAACGCCCGCGTCGTACGCTCTTAGGATGTTAATTTTACGACAATTCAGCGCCTTTATTATGGTTCTCTTAGTGTATCACGCTTGTCTTTTCTTGTAAATGCGGTACACTGTATACGGCAATATTGCAATATATAAAGGCGATTTTTAAACAATTCAGGTGCACGTGTGCTACAATGACCAGCCCGATTACAGCTCTGTCTGCACGACGCCCCGCCACGCGACCATCGCGTGGTTTTCGCTTACCAAAAAACCTGCGGCAGGTGTCTAATCGACACCT
>JAZSGM010000184.1:0-3111 GCA_045532715.1 Clostridia bacterium | reverse complement strand
CTTTGATCGGAAATGTTACGGAATAATTTGTACCCGCAGCATTATTTCCCCATCCGCTTGCCGTATAGTACTCGTTCATCGGCTCTAAAATCGCCCAAAGGTTTGTCCCACCGCATACATTTTGCGGTATATGCTGCAAGCGATCGCCGAGGCTAAATTTTGCAGATGCGTTAATAACGATATTATCCGTCACGGAAGCGATATTAATTTCCCCGTTATTATAAGCGGACTCAGTGATATCCTTTCCGCCCATCGTAACAGTGACCGTGAGGTTTTCGCCTGAAAGTGTCTCACAAAACGTTTTTCCGGCAGAAATCCCCTTATAATAACTGTGTGATGCAGTAGCATTGTTCAAATCGTGCGTTACAGTGTAAACAATATTCTCTCCTGCCTCCATTTCACAATTGGGCAGAATATTATCCAGTATAAAATCCGCAAGATATGTCATACCTTCTGCGTTTGGGTGAATTCCGTCCGGCATATGTTCTATGCCGAGCAATGATTCGCGGACATCCAAACACCGTACGCCGAAATGTTCGCAAATCGTTTTATATACGGCATTATACTCTGCAAGTCTTGTATCGCTGTAACTATTTGTATAGGTCGGCAGCAATACAACAAGTTCCGCATCGGGATAAAAATACTGCAAACGCATGATCATAGCTACATACGCATCTGTTACACTTGTCCAAATTTCGGAAATCAAATCAACCGTTTCCGGAACAGCGGAAGAGTCGAAATCACTTAAAGGTCTTCCCTGTATGATATCATTGATACCGCAAAAAGCAAAAATAATGTCCGGCGTGCCGTTGCTACCCAAATTTTGTATTCTGGTCAAAGAAGAAAGGCATGCCTTTGTACCGTCATAGTCGCTGTTGACTTCATCAGCGCAGGTATTATAAACTTCCGTGCTGCGCCAACTGTCGTTGATACCCAGCTTTGCATCAAGAGCGTTGATGACTTGCATCCACCAGGTATCGTTGACATCAGTCAAAAGATTGTCTTGCGGATACCTCGCAACATGCGTCAGATTAAAGCCGTCCGCAACGGGGATGTACCCTTCAAATGTACATGTACTTGCGCCAAGAATAGAAACAACTTTACCTTGGTATGGGTTGTTGTTTTCTTGTACTTCAATATATTCGATTTTACAGTTATTGAGTCCATGCGTATCGGTCCCAATATACGGGAAAACAAAATCCTTGCCCGACAGCCAATCGGACGTCGTGTCTTGGCTCGCGGTACCAACGTAATAGTGGTTCATTGCGCCGATCTCGTCCCCGTCGACGTAAAGATAAATCATATTGGAGCCGTCTGCATGGATGCGGTTCTGCAAGCGGTAAGTATGGAGCGCCGAGCCGTCGATGCCGTAGTCTCCAAGCGCGATTCCGTAGTTGTGGCTGCCTGAGGTCGTCTTTTCGCCCATCGCAATCAGCCAATTGGTCGCACTCTTGAAAATATACCGCGCATTGTATTCTGCATTCTTCGCGGTGGTGGTAAACAATCTGCCGCCGCTTGAAGAACCCGAATTTTTCCATGTACCCTCACATTTCCATTCAACTGTCCAAGGAAGATCGTGAGAAAGCACAATCGCTGTCTGCAAAGTGTATTCCGTCGCAGAGAAAACACCGTCAGCAGTGTTTCCGGCGGTTTTGGTCAACGTATTATTGCCAATGACATCGGCAAGATCAGTTCCGTCAAACTCCCAGCGGTATTTTTGAGGAGTGTGAATGCCTTTTGCAGAGACTGTAATATCAGCGGAAACGTTTTCAACCATAATATTTCCGTTGGCATATGCAGTCTCGGTGATATCCTTTCCGCCCATCGTAACGGCAACCTGCAAATCATTGCCGGTAGCCGCCGAAAGCTTTGCGGCGAAAGCGTTTCCGTCCAAAACGAGCTTGTTCGTTCCGTAGTCGATATCCGCATCGGTCAAGTCAAATGTAACGGTATGAGCAACCGCATGATAAGCCGTATTCTGCAAAACCGATTGTTTAAAAGCTTCTGCATACACATCCATGCCAAGCTTGTTGGGGTGCACACGTCCATCGCCGATATAGGTGTCAAACGCCTCAACGGTGATCGCACTTCCGTAAATATCCACAACGTGTACACCAAACCGACTGCATACAATTGCGAGGTCGTCGTTGAATTTTTCTAAAATTCCGTCAGTCTCTTCGGTGATGTCGACTCGCTTGGAGAGGTTGAGATAATATACCTCTACATCCGGATATCGAATGCTGATTTTATGCAAAACGATTGCCGCCGCCTCAAGTGAGGTTTTTGGGGTAGCATACGTATAGGTTCTGTCTTCATTTTCTGCGATTAAAGCATCGTAGTCGATATCAGACGAGCCAAGCGTATCCTTATAGTATTGATAGTCGTTTGTACCCAGTTGGATTGCGATGATGTCGGGCGTCTCCCCTGCGTTTTCTCCCGTATCGTCATGGAGCTGAACGCAACGGTCCACATATGCTCCGACAGTGCCGTTTCGGGTGTGCAAAAGCGATGATCCCGACCATGCATTATTAACCAGCAAACGCAATCCAAGATCGTTTGCCGCCTGCATCCACCACGTATCTGCAAGCGTCACGTCATTTACCGTCGCATGCGGGTAGTACTCCGCGTTGTTTTCAATCGTGGAGTTGGTCGTTTTCGCCGCCTCTCCGTTTGAAGTGCCCGCAAAAGTCGAAATGCTTGCACCGAGAATTGAGATGGTTTTACCTTGAAGTGCAGTTCCATCCGAATCATACGTCACAAGATTCGCGTCACTTGCCCACGCTGTGAGAATACTTGTCGGCAATGACAAAAAAATGACCAATACAGTTAAAATACCGGCTAAAAAACGTCTCATATCAATACATTCCTTCTCGAAAAACAGCAAAATAATACTCTTGGCAATTATTAATATTTTATTATACACCTTTGACAAGAAAAAAGCAATGCTTTTTGCATCGAGAAGCAGTGCTTTTGTCAATCATGACCACCGGCTAAGCCGGTGGTTTGCTCAGCCCTATAAGGGCATGATACTGGCGGGGCTTGAAGCCCTCCGAAAAGTCTGCCAACCGCAAGCGGTCTCTAGCAACCGCTAAAGCGGTTGGTTACTTTTTG
>JAZSGM010000016.1:0-4956 GCA_045532715.1 Clostridia bacterium | reverse complement strand
TGATGTCACGCGCCGTTCGGTTGCCGGTCGAGGCATCGGCGAAATGCCGCCGGCAATGGAATCGAAGTGGCTCAATCTGATTGCGCCGTTCCAAGTCGAGGTAAACAATACCTGGAATGCGCTAATGCAGACTTATCGCGGCAAGGATGCAAAAACACTCAATCAGCGCATCAGCGGCATCGTGATGTTTGAAGCGATGGCTGCCGGCTTAAATATGGCAACAGAGGCGCTCGGTATCGGCTCAATGCTGCCGAGTATGTTTATGATGCTCGGTGAGGCGGTAAAGGTGTGGATGGGTGATGACGATGAGGACGAAGAGCTCACGGTTGGTGAGAAGTTTGGAAAGACTGCTGCCCTTGGTGTAAACGAGGTTCTTTCGTATATGCCGTACGCTTCGAGTGTTATTCCGTTCTTGTTTGATCTTGAGGATGTGGAAGCATTGCTCGGCGAGGAGAACGAGGTCACGCGCTACGGTACCGGCAATCTCGGTTTATCCGGACTTTTAACAGCGGGCAAAAAAGTCGTCAAAGGCGACATTGAAGGCGCTGCGGTTGATTTAGTGACCGGGTATGTAACGCCTTGGCGCGGTAGCCAGTACAAGAAGTATTATGAAAGCGCACAAGATTTTGGGCTTGTTCCCAACATATCTGCCTATGCCGATTGGAAGGAGCCATGGAAAAGTCGATTCGGGATTGAAAAGCAGGATATTTCAGCTTCATACACGCCGGACGGTCGTTTGCGCTTTCCGATGGAAAATACACTCGGGAATAGAACTACAGGCTTTCTGTTTGGCAAGTACGCGACAAAAGAAGGTAAGGCGTATATCGACGAGGGCGGTAAGCCTTTGTCCGAAAAACGTACAGCAGAGTTTAACGCAAACGTACAGGAAGGTATGTCGCCGGCGGAAGCTTTCGAAACGATAAATACTCTTAATTCATCAAAATTATATATCGACGCGTCCCGGGAAAAAGCATATGCACTTATTGACAGTGGCTTTTCGGCTACGGATGCCGCTCGGCACATTAAGACAATTGCTCAGATTGAATCTGATAAAGACAAAACCGGAAATGCGATAGCCGGCAGCGAAAAGCTGAAGAAGCTGCGCTATGTATACAAGCTAAATATTCCGGACAGTAAGAAAGGGGCGCTGTACCGTCACTGCATCATTGGTGAAGCAGATAAAAAGCTTGTGCTTGCGCGGGTTTACGGCATCGATGATGCGACGCTTGCAAGGGTATATCCCATCCTTTCGGCAACAGAAGGTACAAAAGGAGCAGACGGCAAGACCGTCAGCGGTTCGAAGAATAAAAATATCGCAACGGTACTCAATCACTTTCCGGAGCTTAGTTCGGTTCAGAGGGATGCATTTCGTGTGATGTTTATGACCGGCAAGACGCAGGAAAGCTACGAAAGGTCGCTTGTGCGCGCATTGCTTGATAGTGGCAGGCTGAACACGAAGCAGCAGAAGGATTTCTGTGCATGGTATTACAATGATGATAAGCGTGTGGATGAGGATGCTTTACTAAAGGTGTTAGAAGGTTTGAATTAAAAAAGACCGCCGTGGGATTTCTCCTGCGGCGGATTTGTTGTGTTGGGTTAGGTTTGCAACGCATAGGGCTTAGAAGACCGTTCTTGATTCAGTGTATCTTTGTGACTTAAGTACATTAAATACTGAGTTAGATGTTTGCTCTTAATACATCCTGTTTCTCTGCGCTCAACTTGTCGGCGACCGAACTCTACGAAGCCATTTTTAGAGTAGAATTCTTTTAATTTTTCGTGCTCATCGCATTCTAAATAAATAATTCTACCACCACTTAATTTTTGTATGTATTTAATTTGTTCAAAAGCCATGTTTAACAATGCGTCACCTGATAATGTCTTATTGATGCCATCCAAAAAATTTTTGCCCAACTGTCCAATAAGCAACACAGAGGACGAGTAGACTTTAAGTTCACTGTTGTATTGTACGAATTTATTGATGCGGCTCTGCAGTTTGTTACTTAAGGCGTTCTTTTTTATGTTGATTGTTTTTGGCGATATAGTATAGTATCCTGCGAGCTTCGGGATACCTTCAATTGTAACGAAAACTAAGTATGTAGAAGACAGACCTTGTTTCGCAAATTCTATCGATTTGTTTTTGAGAAAATCATCGACGTCAGGGTTGAGTAGACACGAAAAATTGGAGAGAATAGATTTTGCGTCTTTCTCTCCAAGTTCGGATATTAGGTCAGCTAAATTAATTTGATAATAATCTGTCATTTGATTGCCTCAAAAAAAGATTTGATTTCGTCCTTTTTTAATGTTTTCACAGTTTGGGATGCAGAGGGGGTATTTTGTCGTTCGATTGGCTTGCTGCTTGCAGCTTGTTCTAACGCTTCGACATACCCTCGCGCAAGGGACTTTTTGGTTATATTCAAATCTCTTAATATGCTGCTTGTTGCCATAAATATCCCTCCTTTCTAACAATATGATATGCATATTCGATTTATTTTGGTTCAACTTAACATATCGCCTAGGCATATCTATTGTTCAGTTATTATTATATATGCCCTTTTTCGATTTGTCAATACGCTTTTGTGTCAAATCGGTGCGTTTTGGTATATTATAGCATGTTTGAAACATCTATTACTATCATATTTACTTGGTTTGTCAAGCGTTAGTCAAAACACCGAAAAACCGCATTGCAATCACATTTAATTAAGGTTCAAATCCTGTAACCCCGACCAAATTAAGAAACTGCATAGCAGTGGGAAAATCCTATTGTTATGCAGTTTTTCTTTGTTTTCTTTTGTGTCAAATCGGTGCAGTTAAGTGCAAATAATGCACGTTTTTGGTTGTCAAATGGTTGTCAAATTAAAACGTAAAATCATTTAGTTTTTTCTTCGTCTCTTCGTTGCGTTCTTTACGGATGTGCGTGTAGATATTTTGTGTGATTCTGATGTCGCTGTGACCCATGAGCTCCTGCGCATCTTTGAGGTCGATGCCTGCTTCGAAGAACATAGTCGCAAAACCGTGCCGGAGCTGATAAGGGGTTATATTCAAGCCGTATGTTTTGCAATACTTTAACCCAATCGATAATAGGTATTATTTGCATGAGGTAATTGATGACGAAGGGAATATTTTTATGATTTAAATAAAATAGAAACGGTGGGCTATAAGAACGAAAGTGAGTTTAAACCACTTTATTCTTTCATCAGCCCAAAAACCGCTTCTTCGGTTAGTAGTGTATCACATCCCGACCCGACTGTCAAGAATCAAATGTCTTTTTCATCCCCAAAATCCGACACGGCACAAATGTATATCGATGCTGCGACGGATGTGCATTTTCCAAATAAGGCTGCTGCGCAGTGGTACGGCGAAGGGTATCGCACAAAAGAGGGTGGAAAAATATTCTTTCGGGCATATGGATGAAAAGGCGCAGCTGCAGGCAGACCTCGAGCAGGCACAGCGTAAGTATAGATTGGCGTTGGCGAGTGCAAAGGGGATGCGTGGGGGAAAATCGGAATATAAGATCATTACCTCGCCGGACGGAAGAAAGTATGTGCAAGCAGACCGAAATGCTATTAGCGAGAAGGATGTTTCGTTAATTAGTAATGAGATAGAACGGCGAATCAACAGCGAAATACGACATGGAAGAAACGTCAGTATCATTGCGGAAGATGGCGAGTTATTATCTATTACTAAAGATACTGCGTGGAAAGCTGGTAGTCGAAAGATTGGCGAGGCAAAAAATGGTGAACCAATTTTAATGCCGGAAGAGAAGTACAGAACGAAAATCAATGCAGAACTACATATCGACGAAATTGCAAAAGTTTCAAAAAGAACAAGCGAGACGGTTCCTGATAAAAAAGATCATTACTTTGCAAAAGATGGATTTCATTATCGAACGGCATATTATAGAGATTATGACGGTCGATATTATAGGCTCGGTCTTTCGGTTGGTGAAAACAATGAGGTGAAGACTGTATACAATATAGGAGTAGTAAGAAAAGAAACTCCGATACCTCATTTGGGCTCAAAGGCCGGCGCGAAAACGCGCGAGGGTTACGGAGTTTCCAATAGGGATTATACTATGAGGCACGCCGGAAGTCAAGCGGAATTTTATGGTGAAACCGATTTTGAGCGCGCATTTCGACTTGCAGAGGAGAAAAAGAATGCGAAAAATGCAAAAAATAATCAAAATGTATTTGTGCGCGATAACGCCGATGCGAATTTTCAACGACACGTGGATGCACATTATTATGTTCTCGGTGGCAAGTTGAAAAAGGCAGTAGATAATGCAAACCGGAAAGCCGAGAACTCCGGCAATTTCACTCCGGCAAAGAGCGACGCCAATGCAAAAAGCGCAAAAGAGCTTGACTGCATCAAGGATGTTATTGATGACAAGGATGTTCCTGCGTTCAGCGAAATTTCTGCAGAGCCGGCACGCGCCGCGCTACGCCGGATTTGGAGAATGTATATGTACTTGCCGGTGCTTTTTATGATGGCACTGAATTGGTGCCTGTACAGCTGGAAGTGAAGGAATTTAAAAATCAAGACAACAAGCTTTATTTATCGGTTTGTCTGAAAAACAAAATGGAAGCCGGACGGTTGGCGGAGGACGCCGACAAGGTCGGTCTCACATCCGCTGCGCCTACAGCTTCCAATATCAGTATATACAAAATCCTTCAAAATGTCAATCCGGAATATGGAGATTTTTTGAAATACTTTCCGGATAGCATGTTATCTGAAGAACAGATTGAGGCAAAAAACGTCGAACTTGTTAAAGAGGAGGAATACTTGGAAAGCATACGCAAAGACGGCTCACCCCCAAAATCCGACACGGCACAAATGTATATCGATGCTGCGACGGATGTGCATTTTCCAAATAAGGCTGCTGCGCAAAGTCGGATCGTAGCCATGTCGTTCTGTGAGCCAAGGAGTTGTAAAAGTTTATTGTCTTCCTAAGACCGCTTG
>JAZSGM010000076.1:0-1685 GCA_045532715.1 Clostridia bacterium | reverse complement strand
TATGATTATCTTTTTGGCGAACTTGCAGAAAATCAATGAAAGCATGTTCGAAGCTGCCAAGATTGACGGCGCAAACGAATTCCAGATGTTCTTTAGAATTACAGTGCCGCTTCTTGCTGGAACAATACTTACATCGTGCATTCTTGCTATAGCGGGTTCTCTCAAAGGCTTTTCTCTTATATTTGCGCTTGCACCAGAAGGGCAGCAGCGCATTAACACCGAAGTATTGCCGATTTTCATGTACCGCACGGCTTTCAA
This sequence comes from Clostridia bacterium, assembly GCA_045532715.1. Lineage (GTDB taxonomy): Bacteria > Bacillota > Clostridia > UBA1381 > UMGS1253 > RGIG2041. The sequence continues at coordinate 1,427 of JAZSGM010000076.1, read as the reverse complement.
CAATGCGAAAGACCCGATGCGCTTTGCTTACGGCGCAACAATCTCGAACATTGTTGTGTGCATAAGCTTGTTGCTGATTGGCTTCAGCAACTGGGTCGGCAAAAAATTCGGCACAGACGAGGAGTATTGATATGGCAAAAATCAATAGTTCTGATGCTCCGCGTACATCAATTTTTGGAAAATATTTTGCAAAGCCGGTTTCGTACTTCATTTTCGTTTTGTGGACGGTTCTGACTATTGCGCCGCTTTTGTGGATGCTGTATTCGTCTTTTAAGACGAACGAGGAGCTGACGAAAAGCATTTACGCGCCGCCGCATGACTTGATTTCTGTGCGCGACTCAAAATTCGATGTTGTAAAGCCGCAGACGAATATTCTTTATCCGAAAGGCTTTTTGAAAAAGCTCGGCATTACGTCGTCAAAGTACACAGATCAGATAAATGAAAAGGTGCTGATTCTTGAATCGCCAAACATAGGCGCGCACAAACGCATAAAGGTGCATTTTCTTGTTCGTGCTGAAATTCCTGAAACTTGCGTAACTTCAGACGGAAAGCTTGTAAAGAATTTGCAGCCCGGCGACGGCGTTCAGCTTAACTGCCGCGACTTGCCGCAGAAAATGCAGCTGAAGCTTGCGTTTGATACTTTCTGGTGGAACTTTACTTCCGCGTGGAAGCGGGGCAGCCTCGGCATGGGCTTTGTGAACAGCATTATCTACACCGTAGTTTCTACGTTCCTTGTCGTTATTCTCGGTCTGATGCTGGGCTACGGCACGACGAAGTTCAAATACACCAAGATAGCGGCTGCTGTTTCAGGCTTGATTGCGCTCGGCTATCTGCTTGACGTAAACCAGCTTATAGTTCCGCTGTTCTTGATGCTCACCAAAATCGGGCTTACGAACACGCATGTGGGCATAATCTTGGTTTATATGGCTTTCGGGCTGCCGCTTGCGGTTATGCTTTCGGCCACGTTTATACGCGGTTTGCCGAACAGCTTGATTGAGTCTGCGTATATAGACGGTGCAACGCCGTTCCGCTCGTTTATAAGCATAACCGTGCCGATGACGATTCCTGTAATCGTTACAATAAGCATTATGTCCGCGCCCGGCATCTGGAACGAGTTTCTGCTTGTTTTGGTTATGGCTACAAAGGAAACGACAAAATCTTTGCCGGTTGGAATATTCTCTTTTTCTAGCCGCACCGGTTTGCAGCTTGGCTGGCAGATTGCCGCGCTTGTAATTGCGACTGTGCCTGTGCTTGTGGTTTATTTTGCTTGCCAGAGAAAGCTTGCCGAAGGTGTTGCAGGTGGCGCAATAAAAGAGTAGTGTAGTATCACCTCGGAAAAGCATGTTGTGTCATTGCTAAAGAAGCGCTGTGTCACCCCGAATTAGTTTCGGGGTCTGCTTGAAGCAGATGCAGTGCCAATGGCAATG
>JAZSGM010000183.1:0-21515 GCA_045532715.1 Clostridia bacterium | reverse complement strand
CATACTGCGGCTTATCATACGTAGCCGCCGCCCAGTAAAGCGCCGGCGAGGACTGATAGCCCGGTACGCAGTCACCGTAGTTAAACATACCTGCAGGGCCGTGTCCGTAAATCGGATATTCTGCCGTTAAGGACATACCGTCCATACCGCTGACGTCGTAATCCGCCGGAACGACAAAGTCAGGCTTGAAGGCGTGGTCCATAAACCACGCAATAAACGAAATGTTCATCGTGCCCACATTCCAATAGGAGACGGTTTCCTCATACGAGCCCTGCGGCGAATACTCAACCATTGCATTCCAGATGGTTGGCGGTGCAGTTTCTAAAATATATTCTGCCAAAAGCGGCTCTTCATCTGCAATGGCAAGTGCACACGCAATTGCCGCTTCGTTACATACCGGATTCCAGTTACCGCTGTCTTTGCCGGCAAAGCCGTCCATATGAACATAGTGATACAAAAAGTCCGGGAAGCCGTGCTTTTTCATAATGGCAACCAGCGTCTTTTTCTGCTCTTTTGTAAAATAATCATAGCCCCAATCGTACAGACAAGCATAACCTTCCATAATCTGCGCTGTTACGAAGGTGGAGTTCATCCCCGACCAATCCGGCCACGTACCATAGTAGAGTGCTTCTTCGTATGCGCGGTCAAGGTAGGCAGTATTTTGCTCAATCATACCGACAAACGCAAGCGAAACCAGGCGCACCTTTGCCGCTCTCGCCGATTCGAGCACATTGTTTCTCGAGTTTAATTTCCACTCGACCATCTGTGCGTTCATTGCATTATCTGCGGGTTTCTTAATATTGGCGTACCAGAGCTTTGTATAATAGTCCGTATCCACCTTCGCGCGCATTGCAGCCCAATCGGTTACAAAGACACGCGGATGCGCTACAAGATTATTGACAAAGCTTGCGCTTGAAAGCTCGTTTTTCGGCTTTACATTTTCCCAGTAAAGCTTTTTACCGACAAACATCGTATCAAGCACCGGCTTTACGGCAGAATAAAGCTTTAAATTGTCCACATACAAAAGCGAATTATTGCTTGTGCTTGCGGCAAAGCTCAGCTCAATGGCTTCTGCGCCGGCAAGGGTAAAGGACTTTTTCTCAATCGCTTTTCCGTTCACCGTACCGTTTGCCGTGCCATTTTCCAGGTCAAGCTCCAGATGCACATAGTTCCAGCCGTCTTTTTCACCCACCGTCTTTGCATTGATGGATAAAAAGCTTGCAGTCTTCGTCTTTGCCTGATAAAGGTCAACAAATAAAGCGGTACTTGCTTTGCGTGCAACCGCAAAATCAAGTGTATATTTCTTCACGGCGGCATTTAAGCTGAAGCGCACATGCGGTCCGTGCGCCTTATTATCCAATGCACCGAAGCGAAGCATTTTATCTCCTTGATTGTCGACAACCTCTACATAGTCCGTCGCTGTCGAAAATGGGTTTTCTTCCCCATCGTCTGTCTTAATCACCGTTTTCTTCGCCGTCGCTACGGTTGCGTTTGAAAAGTCCGTATCCCAAACGGCATACATACCTGCAGGTGCTTTTGCTGGTTCTGCCGCCGTCGCCGGCACAAAAACCTCACCCGCATCCTCCGCTTCCGGCGGTGTATACGGTGTTTCACGTTCGCCCGAGGTCGTCAGCTTGATTTCATCGTAATAAACCTCAAGCCCCGAAAAGCGTATCTGCGCCGCAGGCGGCATGCCGAAGGAATCAAGCTTGCCATCTTCACTTTTTTTGCCGTTCACGGAAATGGTATAGGCTGCTTTTTCCAAATCAAGAAACACATCAACCGTTGTCCACTTATCCGCTCTCCCTTTAAACAGCGTAATGATCTGACCATTTTCCGCATTATTTAAGGTAACAATCGAGGTCGCATCATTGCCCTTTGTTTTAAAAGAAAGGGTCATATCCTTGTACTTGGTAAAATCCGCCACAAGTCTTGCAAACGGACCACCCGCCTTACCACATGCACAGTCTGCGGCGTGATGCACAAACAGCGCCTTACCGCCATCCGTCTCGGCGATACGTGCAAGGTATTTGTTCGCTTCATTTTCCAGTACAGACATCCCCGCCGGCTTATCGCCTGCGCTCTGGGCTTCGAAATCGTTGTTGTACAAAATGATTTCGTCCACCGCCAATACCGGCAAAGTCCCAGCGCAGTGAATCGCCATAGAAAGCACAATTAAGACGGACAAAAGCTTTTTCATAATCATTTCCCCTTTATAAAAATTGATATAACTGATTTTTCGGTTGTAACCTGTCTTATAATAAACCGAATTCAACTGTTCTGCTTTATTTTCTTTATACACACTTTGTAAAGTCGTTGCGTTTGGATGTTTTATATTGCTTCGGTGTCATCCCTGTGTATTTTTTAAACACTTTACCAAAATAAGACGAATCGCCAAATCCGCATTCTTCACCAACGGTTGTTATATTCAGCTTGGTTTTTTGTAGTAATTCTTTTGCCAAATCAACACGCTGAAGATGGATATACTCAATGAGTGTTTTTCCGACGATGCGCTTAAATGCCTTTATAAATGCAGATTGCGACATCATCGCTACTTTACATATTTCCTCGAGTGAAATCTGCTGCGTATAGTGTGCGTTCAAATAGTTTATTGCATTTTTGATGGACAAGCATAAATCCACGCAAACGACATCCCTGCCTTCTGGTTCTTGGCGATATTCTTCTCCATAGTCGGTATATGTCACGTCTACACCTCGCAAAACATATCAGTGATTCGAAAATCATTTCTGAATTTTCTCTTGCATTTATTCTACCACATACATTATAATAAATATATGGGTAAAACAAGTTAGTTTTTGTGGTGATTTTATGATAACAAAGCACGACGCTTTTCTGAAAGAAAATAACTTTTCAATCTATGTGTGTCCAACAACACATATAGATTTGCATATGCACAATTACCTCGAGCTTGGCTATGTAATCAAGGGCGAAGCAATACACAGCTGCGGCAGCCAAAGTATGCAGATAAAGAGCGGTGACTATTTTGTAATCGACTATAACTGTCAACATTCCTATGTTGCAAAAACAGAAGAATTTGAAATTATAAACTGCATCTTCCTTCCTGAATTGATAGACCCCGCACTCACGCACTGTCGCTCTTTTCTTGAAGTAATCAGCAATTATCAAATTCGCTTCAACCGGGAACTTTTTATCGAAAATCCGTCGATAAAGATTTACAAAGACGAGGACGGAAGAATAAAAACACTCTTAACATCCCTGCTTGGTGAGTTTACAGCATGCGCGCCGGGGTATATGCAGATTATCCGCTCAATGGTGATAGAATTGTTAATTCTGACGATGCGTAAAATACGCATTGACCCGAACCGCGCTGTCCGTGACAGCTTTTCCGACAGAGTGCTTATGTATATTCACTCAAATTATATGAACGCCATAACGCTCGGCGATGTTGCAAAAAACCTCAATTATTCTCCTGCACACTTAAGCATGAAATTCAAAAAAGAGTTCGGAATAAATTTTTCCAAGTTTCTTCAAAAAACACGCATCGAGCAGAGCATGCGTCTTCTTGCGCATACGAACAAGGCAATAGATGAAATCGCCACAGAGGTTGGATACCGGGACATTAAAACCTTTTACACGCTGTTCAAAAGCTTTTCAAATTTCACGCCCGCAAAATTTCGTAAAAACCATTCGCAACACAGCAAATCGCCGGAGCTGCAATAAACATTTTATTTTTCCGTATACAGTTTTACAGGTCCCAAAAGCCCGCCGGCCGGTGCGTTTGCTTCTTTCTTTACCATTTTCTCATGGTAGGGGCCGATGTCGGCAACATCCTGGCGGCTGAAATAATCCGTCCGTGCACATACATTTGCAGCTGTGTTTGCTACAAGTATGCTCAGTGTATCACCGGACTTTGCGCCACAAAGCTTCACCCTGTACGGCGGCATTGTCTTTTCCGCTATCGGTTTACCGTTCAGATAAATTCTCGCAAAATGATGCACATCACCCAAGTCAAGAATAACATCTCTGCATAGGAGAGGCGGCAAAATTGTTTTGTATTCGACCTCTCCGGAAAAACCTTCGTCCCAGCATGTAAATGCGTATACCACCTCATCGGATTCGGGGTATGTATTTATAATCCCCTTGTCACCAAAATGAAACGCACGCACAGTGCGACCGGTTATCTCCGTTATATCACAAAGATACGCATATTCACTTTCCGGCACTGCCTCCTCTTCTTTGTCGGAAACATAAAACACTGCCAGTTCTCCGCGAAGGAGTGAAACCAATACACTGGCTTCTCCGTTTTGTATTTCAGCGTCTGTGTAAACAAGCTTTCCCGTCGCAAGGTCAATGCGATAGACATTACCTTGTACGCTTAAACTGATTTTCTCTTTAATTAGAGCATTGGATGTATTGCAGATGATGTATGCATATGTCCCGTCCTCAAAGCATACTTTTCTCGCCAAAAGTTTCGGATTCGCTCGTTTTATGCATGGCACAATCTCCGACGGAACAGCAGAAAGCTTTTCAAGCACAAACTCCGGCTCCAGCCTGCCTTCCGGCAAGAAAACATTTTCATATACCGCATATTCACCGCAGAGCTTATGGTTTTCAATGCGCGCCGCTTGCACAAAATCCTCATCAATGATATCAAAATCTACACCGGCGCACTCCAGCATGTTCCCAAGCTTTTCATATTCATCTGCAGCCACTTTACCAACATCTCCGCCTGCGGATATGGAGCGATATGGGCAATACAGCGCAGTTTTCACCTCTGCGCTTCCACTTTCAAGAATATAGGATATCCGCGCAGTATAATCATTGATCTCAGAAAGCATATTCATCCCGGGATATTCTTTTATGAAATTCGGGCGATACTGACAAGCCATTGCAGTTTCCCTGTCGTAGGAAATAACCATAAAATTAAATCTGCTGATGCCACGCACTGCCTGAAAGTTTACAACAAACCGCATTTCCTCCGGCGTTACATGGCTTCCGAAAACCGCAAAACTCTCACTGATACAAAGAGTTTTCCCTTGTTGACGCGCTGCTGCGGATGCACATCTTGTCCAAAATTCATTGCCCTCAGGGCAGCATCTTCCATCTTCCGGATACGTAATCTGACTCCATATAACATCCACACCGGGCGCATCGAATGCACGCAGCATTGCCATAACATTCCCATAACGGCGCACCTTGCCGCCATCCGTTTGATTATCAAGGTCAAGGTGGCCGGTAGAGATCATTTTATGCTTATTAAGCCATTCCCGCATCGGAATGAAATAGTTCTCACGCACAAGCTCGCCGCAGAGCATTGTATAATCACTGACTGCGCGGCATTCCTTTTCCTTCATCGGTGTTTTTTCACCGATGATATACGCTAAATACGGCCAAACGCTGTAACCGTATTTTTCCTCAAACAGAACATCCAGTCCATCAGTCCAGCTTCCCATATAGGCTTCGTCGTCAAACATCATTTGGATTTCCGAACCAAGTGTTTCACCAAATAAGCGTTTATAGCTTTCGTGCGTCATATGAATAAAAGCATCCGTAGTCTCGCGCTTTGCTATATCAGCACGCAATTTACCCACCGAGACGGAGGCGGGCTTTGCAATATAGTCTCCGTCGCTTGTTTTCACCACTTCCAGCATTGCAAGATGCGGATTTTCCTCGCGGATTTTTCCGCAAACCATACCGGACGGGAACCCGCCCTCGTTGTAAAGCCACGTATACATCCCTTTTTCTTTCGCGTATGTATATGCGAATCGGACAAGCTTAAGATACGCATCTGACAGATATTCCGGTGAAAGACAGGTTCTTCGAACGCCGGGACGAAAGTTTTCAGGCTCACCTAATACATAAAACGCACGGATTCCGCTGTCATACATTTCATCAATTTGTCTTTTGATTTCTTCTTTTGTGATTTTTCCGTTCCATAACCATGTATATACGGGTTGAGAGCGAACGGGAATCTCTTTAAATTTCACATGTCATCCTTCTTTCATAATTCATATTACACCGAGAATTATATCACTTTCTTTCTTCATTTTCTCGTACGATTTAGCAAAATTTTAAGTTTTTTCGCACTATTTTAAGACTCATCAAAACAAAGCAGGGTAAATTACTCCGCCGTTTTTTTGCTTCTGTTATTGCGCCACAATATTCACTGTCGTGCTTGCTGTGTAGCCATCCTGCGTTGCCGTAATCGACAAGGTGGTGTTGCCCGGATTTAAGGGAGATTATTAACTTTTAGTTGTATATTCTTAACTTCTTTAATTTCCCAACCAAAAAAAAAACGATGGAGAAATTCTCCATCGTTTTTTGCTTGTACTGAACTATTCGACTGTAATTGTTGCCGTCGTACTTGCGGTGTAGCCGTCCTGCGTTACGGTAACGGTGACGGTGGTTGTACCTGCCTTGATAAAGGAGATTGTACCGTCCGCCGAAACGGTTGCAATGCTTTCATCGGAAACCGTATAAGCAATGGTTGCATCCTGGCGAATGGTCACCGAATTTTTGTATGCATCCTTTGCAGAAAGCAGAACTCTTACGTTTGAACCAACATTGCCTGTGATTTCCTTTTCCGCAAAGTAACTCGGCCAGTAAGAAACGTCCTCCGCCTGCTGCGCGGCACTTTCATAAAAGCGAACTTCTGCATAGGTGTTCCACATATTTTCATTATTACCGTGACAAACAAGCTTTATATAACGTGCCGCTACATTGCCGAGCGGAATGATGCTCATCTTGTCCGTTGTGGTCGGTGCGCCGCCCGTATGTATCGTTGTATAGTTTACGCCATCTGTAGAAGCAAGCACATCAAACTTATAGGCGCGCGTCGTCTGCGTTACACCGGCAAACGCCATAGAATGTACATTCTTTACGCTGCCCAAGTCCATCTGAATCCAATGTCCTTCGCCGTTGGCTGCCCAGCGGTTTAAGGTGCTTTCGTTAATCACGCCATCGACAACACCTCGCTCCGGATAAGAAGCAAATGCTGTGGAGTCTGTCAGGGACTCAACGTAGATAAACGTATCGTGGTCCGGCATATTCACGCCTGCCGACATAACCTCAAGCGTATTAACAACACCACTGTCCAGGTTGCCCGTTACATTTTCAAAAGCATTTTGCTGGATTTTGAAGCGATATTCAACACCGTCTACCGTAACGATTGCGGTATCGCCAATCGCAGACGCTTGTACAGCGGAAACAGACTCTGTACCGAGGGTGCTGATACCGATTTGCGGTACGGCCTCACCTGCGTTCACGTCGAGTGCATATGCCGTGCGCTCCGGAGAGAAGAAGACGAGATCTTTTCCGTTTGCGCTTACACGCAAATTCAGTGCTCGAATCAGCGTTGTCAGCTGCTCCTGTGTGTAGCTCGGCATAACATCACCGATGGCAATCAGCCCGCGGTCATCCCAGAACACGGATTTGCCAAGCGCTTCCACAAGTGCACGAAGCGGGATAAGCGTTCTGGAATTGTATGTGTTTGCCGGCACATCCAGAATCACAGTTTCACCATTGACCTTCATTTCATTCGAGCCGATAACGAGCTTGATTTCCTTGTCCATTAAAGACACGTTTACGGTCTGTGTTGCTTCATCCCAGCCCACCTTTGCACCAAAGGCTTCGGAAATAAAACGTACCGGCACAAGCGTTCTGCCATTTTCCGTAAACGGTACAACATCGGTGTTGTTTGGATCCACAAAGGTCTTAACACCGTTTGCAAATGCGTTCGGTGTGCCAAGCTTTAAGATAACGTCTGCACCAACCAGTGTAGAGGTTGTCGGGGTATTGTCCTCTGCGCTCCAATTGTCGAGCTTTGTGTACGTCCACGGTGCCGGAATACCTTCACCGTCACGCAGCGGAACATATTCTACGCAGATATTTAATTCTTTCTTGTCGGTAAAGTGCATATACAGCTTCTGCCCTGCGGAGTTGCCGATATAATTGTTGATACCGGAGAACATAGACTTTCTTTCCATCAGGCCGAAACGTGCCTCAGCCGGTGCTTCAATGATACGCAGAAGCATTCTTTCGCCGCCCAGCGTCATAAGTGCACTTTTGCCGTCCGGTGCGATTTGTACATTCGCATCCGTGTTGGCAAACCAGTAAAATTCAGACGGTTTCTTTGCCACAACTTCATCTTGCACAATCACGCGGTTTCTGTTGTCTGTCAGCATAAGACCGCGCTTTGCACTTTCGTAGTCCGTATGCGATTTCACCAGATCCAGAATACCGAAGGCTGTGCCTTCGCTTGTGCCGTGTCTGATAATCTGTGCACTACCGCTCTTGAGCTGGTCCATTTCCTGCGTCGGATTGATAATCAGATTGTTGTATGCCTCCGCACGGCTATAATATTTCGGGCCGGTTAATGCATAAGAATGCTCGCCGAGGACACGGATAAAGCGCTGTCCCATATAGTCGATTACATAAGTGCCGACGGAGTTGTGCTGATGCGTTTCATCATTGTTACCGCCCTGCATTGCTGCCCAGAGTGCCGTGCTGTCCTCCCAGGAGGAACGCATCGTCGCACCGTTCACACCGCCCTCGGCAGTATAGAACTTATCGAGCGGGAATGCGCCCGGCGTTAAATATGCATTGTCTGCATCGTACCACGCAAGTGCCGCAACGGCATCAAAGGACGACAAAAACGAACCCGAGCCTGTCTGTCGCTTATTTTGCCACCAGGCATAGTGCGGCTTGTTAAAGCGGTTTGCCACCCAGTACATAACTACACAGTTGGTGTGACCGCTTGTACAGTCACCATAGTTGAACTTTTCAACCGGACCATCATAATAAATCGCAAAATCCGGCGTTTCCGCTACACCCGGGGCTTTCCAGAAAATATAATTTTCCGGCAGTTCAAAGTCCTCTACGAATGCATTTTCCAAAAAGTCCGTTGCAAAGAGCATAAAGCTCGTACCCAGATCCCAATAGGAAACACCTTCGTGATAACCGCCCTGCGGCGCATAAGCCGGTGCGTAGTATTCCATAATGCACGGCGGTGCTTTTTCTAAAATGTATTCTGCCAGATTCGGCTCATCCTCTGCAATCGCAAGCGCAAGCGCAATCGCCGTTGCATTGATATCCGGGTTCCAGTTACCGGTGGAAACCACGGAGCCGTTTTGATTTTCGTACTGGTAGATGTAAACCGGCAGAGCGTGCTTTTTGAGAATGTTCATAATCGTTTTTCTCTGCTCGGCGGTTAAATCGTCATAAAGCCAGTCGTAGGCATAGGCATAGCCCTGCAGAATTTCTGCCGTAGCAAGCATCGCCGTATATGCCGACCATTCCGGCCACTCGCCGTAGATCAGCATTTCTTCATAGGCTTTGTCTAAATATTTTCTGTCACCCTCAATTTTATAGGTAAACGCAAGTGCAATCAAGCGCGATCTTGCAGCACGTGCGACATCCAAAATATTGCCGCGATCGTTAAGCTTGTATGCTGTCGGTTTGGTAATCATTGCATTTTCTGCCGTTTTCTTAAGGCCACCATACCAGGAGCGTGTCATATAGTCATCGTCGACATGATCGCGCATATAATCCCAATCGTGCACAAACACGCGCGGATGCGGCGTTAAGTTACTTACAAAGCTTTCATTGGAAATCGGTTTTGACGGCTTAACATTTTCCCAAGCAACCCTGTTGTTGCCCATCAGCATACCCTCAACTTTGATTTCATCCTCCGTATAGAGTGCCATTGAGTCCACATACGCCATATTGTTTGCTTTCAGACCGGCAGTGATACGCAGCTTTACCTTGTCAAAATCCTGAATTTCACCAAGTGTAATGCCGGAAAACGCCTTGCCGTCCACATCACCGCTGACGGTGCGCTTTTCCAAATCAATATCCATATGTACATAATGCCAGCTATCGTCCGTATCCGACATTTTGCCGATAGAGCCGGAGTTGATTTTCGTATCGCCGACGAAGATATCCGCCTGCACATTACCGCCGGAAAAAGCAATCGCATAATCCATACTGTAGCGCTTTGCCATACTCGGCAGCTTTATTTCCACACGCGGGGAGTGCGCCTTACCATCGAGCGCACCGAAGCGCAGCATACGGTTTTTGTTTACATCTGCAATTTCACCATAGGATGTTGCGGCGCTGAACGGCGAAATGGTGCCTTCCGACGTTACAAGCTTTGTTTTCGCTGCGGTAGACAGTTCTAACGCATCGTTAAAGTCCGTATTAAAAATCACATTCGCATTTTGCGGAATCTCCGCACGTTTTGCAGGCTCCGTCGGTGCAAAATCCGGTTCGGTCGGCAGCTCTTTCTCTTCTGCCGGCTCTTCAAACCCTTCTGCAGGCACCGCCGTGATTTTAAGATCATCAAAGCATGCAGCCGCACCCGGTTCCGGCGTACTGCCGATCAGACGAAACTGACAAGAATCCTTCGTATCCACGCTGTGCAGTTCGCCTTTTCTGTCTTCTGCGCCGCCAACCTTGGACACAAAAGTCATTTTTTTAAAGTCCAGCACAATTTCAACATCTGTCCACTTTGTTTCCGAAACCGTGACCAGCTTAGTTGTCGCCTTCGGCTCTGCCGAATAAAACTGTGCAATTGCCGGAACGCCATCGTCCTTTGCTTTAAAGCGGATGGTCATCGTTTCGTACTTAGAAATATCAATGGAATATCTTGCAGTCGGGCTGCCCGTTTTTCCGCAATCACAGTTCTCCTCGTGATAGATGCGCAAATACGAGTTGTCCCCCTCAAGTGCACAACGCGCAAAAACCTTTGTAGCTTCGTTTTCCTGCACGCTCATGCCGCTCGGCTTCTTGCCCGGTGCATCGCTTGAAAAATCCGTTGAAAAAAGCTCGGTTTCTGTCGCCGCAAAAACCGGAATCGTGCCGATGCAGCTGATGAGCATAAGCACACTCAGCAACAGTGCAATCCCTTTTTTCATTCCTCTCATCTCCTTATATTGTTTTTAAAGTTCATCGCTTATCTTCTGCTCCGTCTTTAAGTCAATTTTCAGCCTTTGTATTCCTCAACATTTTCAAGCAAAGTATCTGCCGTGATATAGGTATAGCCAAGTTCACGCAGCGTCTTAGCCATTTCCATATATTTTTCCTCGGTATCCGGCTGGTAGGCAAAATAATCCGGGTAAAAATACTGCTCGTGCGTACCTGTACCGATAAAAGCATCGCCGTTACGCTGTTCGTATGCCGGGCGGATTTCTTCTAATTTGTGCAGATTAATGGTCGGGCCGCCACCCATGTTTTTAAACCAGACGCCGGTCAGCGCATCCTTTACACCCTTGAAGGTACCAAGAGTTGCTTCGCGCTGCTCTGTACTGATATGATTATAAGCAGAAATAGACTTTGCAATCGCTGTGTTTTTACCGCCGCGTGTAAACAGCATCGTTTCCGGCTTACGGTTGTGCAAAAGGCGGAAGCTGTGCCCATACGGAAGCGACGCCGGGTCGCCGTTATATTCTATACGCTCACCGCTGCTTGGAGAAATCAGCTTTATGCCGCAATCTGCAAGCGCACGGCAGCCATCCTTACTGATGGGCAGCCAATGCGGTACAACCGCGTAGGAAATGCTCTTCTCGCCTGCAAAGCGGCGAATTTCATTTAATACGGCTTCGCAGTCTTTTTTTACATCGTCGTAGTCTGCGTTAACATACGGATAATCCGGAAACTCCTGCTTTGCGTGGAAGGCGAGCTTCAGCCAATCGGCATTTGCCGCCCATTCTGCCTTGTAAGTATCCGGCACCTCGGCGAGCGTAAACTCATCTGAGCCGTAGAAAAAGTCCGTGCGGTAGAACAGATTGAGCTGTACGGTTAAATCGTAAGCATCGTGTACACGCTTGAGCATCCCCAAAAACGGCACATCGAAAATTGATGCCGGCTTTTGGCGCGCAATATCACGCAAGCACCAGATAACATCATCGATAAAAAAATACGCTTTCTTTTCCATCATCAATACCCCTTTATCACATTTAATATAATATAGTTGAGTTTCCAGTTATAACCTGCCTTGGTTGATACCTTCAGGCAAATCAATTCGTCATCCGTTTCCTTGATAAACGGCAAAAGCGCGCATTGGTATTCGCCCTTTTTCACCATCTTGCCGCCGGCGCTTCTGCCGCCCACGGCTTCAAGCACCGTAACGCTGTCTTCATTTTCATCGCCCGAGCAAATAAACAGCTCATACTGTCCGCGCGGCGCTTCGATGATAAATTCCGCATCTGCGCTGCCGCTTGCAAAATCCTGCCGCAACACATCCGGCGCGCCGCGGTCGATTATCTCAATGCCGTTTGCAGCTTTAAAGCCGTAGCCGGCAAGCGGTGTAAAGGCAAGGTTTTCATTGCCGACCTCCCAGAAGCCGCACCATGTGTTTGTCCTAAAATCCGCTGTAGTGCTCTGTCGCTCAAGAAGCGGATAATACTTTTTGCCCTTTTGATTTGTAAAGTCAAATTTATAGACCGTATGGTTCATATGCCGCGCATTGCCGACATACCAGTCGCGGATGACACCGTCGAGCGCCTTTCTGTATACGGTTTCTTTATCCTCGCCGATGCTGATATAGCGCTTGGTATAAGTATAGTGCTGAAGTACATTCTCTTCGTACTCCGATGCCGGCGCTTCCGTGTACGCATTTGCAGCTTCGGCGATCGTGTAGGTTTTGCCTGCCTGCGTGTCAAACGAAAGGACATTGTTTTCTGTCGTAAATTCCACCTTTTCCCCAGCACAGAAGATGCAAAGCGCATCTGTGATGTATGGGCTTGTCAGATTGACTTTGCCGCCTTTTTTGCTGTGCACCAATATAAAGTCCAGCACACCCTCGGTCATCGAGGCGCTGACCTCAAATGCACCCTTGCACAAAAGCTTGTCAAAGCGCAGCGTTTTCCACGCAGGATACTCTACCGTGCGTGCTTCGAATTCCGCAGCATTCCAGCCGTTTCGCCAAGCGCGCTCATATTCGGCATCGCCGTCCGGCAAAGCCGGAAAGACACGAATCAGGCCCGCGTGCGACTGGATAAGCATTTCGTTTACCGCCACGAGCATCTCTCCGGTAAACTCCATCATGCAGGAATAGTAGAGCGGCTGACGGTTGACTAAGCAGAAATTGATAAATCTGTCCGTCTCCTCGGCGGTTAAGCCGTTTGCACGCAGCTTATGGTCAACGCCGCGCTCGTCCAAAAGGCGGATTGCCTTCTGCCCCTGCCCGAGCCTTGCCGCACCTGCCGCAAGCCAGCTGCCGATAAAGATGCCGATTTCGCTTCTGTCCTCTAAGTAAGTAATCGTGTTTTTCAAAACCTCTACCATATCCGCATCGCTGTGCAGCCCCAGCTCACCAATCGGAAATAGCGGCATCAGCATACTCGGGTGGCGCACAAACAGATTGTCCGGCGCGTCCTCCGAATCCTTTAAATGCTTGCCGCAAAGCCCTTCTTCGCTGACAGCATACGGCGCCATGTTGTTCATAATTTCTTTGACTTTGCCTAAAATTGCATCATCCTTGCCCAGGATTTCAGCCGCCTCCAGCGTAAACTTAAACAGATAATTCACACTCGATACCGTAATGACTGTATCGTGCGAAAGCGGACCCTGCTCCGGACAGATGTCGGGATACACGCTGTAGTAACCTCGCTCTGTGTCGTATTTGAAAATTGCGCAGTAAAATTCGCAAAGTCCCAAAAATAACGGATAGGCATCCTTTTCCAGATAGTCCTTATCCAAACTGTATTCATACAAAAACCACAGATACTGCGCACACCACGGCCATACACAGTAGTAAAAATCATACGGATAGTCGCCCGCAATACCCGGCGCATTGTGCAGATTCTTTGCGTAGCGCTTTGCTAAGTCCACATAGGACAAAAGTCCGTCGGAAAAGACCTTTGCAAGGTCTAAGCGGTTCGAAGAAAATACGCCTGCAAACGCCGCCTGGATATTGACATCCCAGTACCACATACTGCCCCAGAGGTTCGGATGCCTCGTATCCCAAAGTCCGTTCAAGCCGCAGGCGTGGTGCTTCATTACGCCATCTTTACCGCTGCAGCAGTCAAGCGCATACTGGTTGATAAAATAGATGTGCTCTAAAAACTTATCCGGAATCGAAATCGAGGATTTTTTGAAAAACGCATCCCAGTATGCCTTATGCTCGGTATACATCTCCGCAATGCTGTTTTCGTATGCATCCATCACGGCAATGCCGTCTGTTTCCGGCTTTTCGTAGTTAAAGTCGGTAAACACGCTTGTTAAAATATAAAATTCTTTTCCGGCATCGGTAATTTCGATGGCCGCGCCGTGCGTTTTTTCGTTCATTTTGCCCTTTGCACCCACCAGGCGCACCATCCCGGCAAAGCGGAACACCTTTTTGCCGAAGGTGTGTTCAACGGTGTAGACAAAAGTTTTTTCATCCGCCTGCGTATAGGTTACACACGGAAATGCCATATCTCTTTGCGGTGTAAGCTCGATTTCAAATGCAGACAAAAGACCGCTCTCGCTCTGCTCAATGCGACTTATGATGCAATCCTTTCTTGCAATGCGCGTATCAACAGACACCTGCTGCGCACCACCGAGCGTAAACACGGTTTTGGCATCCTCGGTATAGAGTGCAAGCTTGTTATCCGCGCCCTTCAGTTCCTCCGCAAAACGGAAGGCAAAATCGCCCGTTTTCGGATGCTGCCCGGAAATTTTTCCTGCCCAGTTGGCTTTATAGGATGCCTGGCGGTGGCCTCTATACTCCGCAAACGGCTCACCGCCGACAGGTCGGTTTCCGTCTGCCATTTTGACGCGCGCCTCGTGCGCTTCGCCCGGATTTTCCGCAATCGGCATTGCCTTTAATTGCTCCTCCGGCAGCACGTGCTCTTCGCGGTTATAATATACCTCATAATGATTGGTCGGCATATGCAATACATTTTTTTCATAATACAGCATCGCACCGTAAACGCCGTTGCCGAGCGGCAGTGCGTTGTCCCAGTGGCTGTCTGTATTTGTATAAACTACGCTGTGCTTCATATCATCCCATCCTTTGCTGATTTTCTTCTAAAATTATCGTAGCACATTCAAAAAAGCAAATCAATTTCCAAAACGAATATCTATGGACAAAACAACGATTTTATGTTATGCTTAATTTAAAAGGACGGTGGAAATATGCAAGGACTATTCCTGAAACTGACAGAAATACCAAAAATCGGTTTTGCGCATCATTTTCAAGCGGAAAACTATCAGGCAAGCTACATGTTAAAAAAAATCAGCATTGAGCTTGTTTATATTAAAAGCGGTAGTTTCACCGCCGAATTATATGGCAAAAACTACGATATTGTCCCCGGCAGCATTCTCGTTTTACCACGCAACCTTCCCCTGACGCTGACAGCAGAGAAGGATGTAGTACATACACACTGCACGGTGCAGCTTCTTTTGCAGTCACCGCCAATATTTATCGACAATGCGGTTAAAGAAGCATATGAACTGACAGACGGTATCGTTTTACCGTTTATCACTCCGCCCTGCCCGGAAAACGAAAGCATAAAAAAAGAGCTGTATGCCATTATCGCATCCGTCGGCACGCTCGGCGAGGACGGCAAGCTTTCCGCTGCACTCAGTGCGATGGGGATTTTAGCAAAGCTCGACCGTATGCATCGGCAAGCAGTATACCACGCCGCCGGCAAAGCATCTCTTTTAGAATATAAAATTAAAAACTATGTCTCCGCAAACATACACAAACCGTTTGCAATTGCCGAGCTGGCGCAGGCACTGGGCAAAACACCAAACTATTTAAACAGCGTGTTTAAGCAGGCAACCGGCATCGGTATACGCCAATATATCAACCGTGAAAAAGTGCACATCATTTCCACGATTTTAGAAAGTGAGAACCTCACCTTTAAGCAAGCCTGTGAAAGCGTTGCAATTTACGATGTTTCCTACGGCTATCGCCTTTTTAAAAAACAGACCGGCATCACGCCTGCCGCCTTTGCAGAAGGAAAACACTTAAAACCAAATTAAAAAACGATGGAGAAATTCTCCATCGTTTTTTGCTTGTACTGAATTATTCGACTGTGATTGTCGCTGTCGAGCTTGCGGTGTAGCCGTCCTGCGTTACGGTAACGGTGACGGTGGTTGTACCTGCCTTGATAAAGGAGATTGTACCATCCGCCGCAACGGTTGCAATGCTTTCGTCTGCCACCTTATAAACCACGGTGGAATCCGGACGAATCGCAAATGTTGCCTTACCTGCATCCACACCCTCTACCTTCACGGCAGCGGTTGTACCTGCCTTACCGGAAAGACCGTTTGAGCCGAAGTAAGCCGGCCAGTAGTAAACGTCCTCTGCCTGCTGCGCCGCACTTTCGTAGAAGCGGACCTCCGCGTAGGTATTCCATGCGTTTGTGTTGTTACCCTTACCGGTAATCTTTACGTATCTTGCCTGCACATCGCCGAGCGGAATCAGATACATAATATCGTTTGTCGGCTGTGCACCGCCGGTGTGTACGAGCGTATAGTTTACGCCGTCTGTGGATACCTCTACATCAAAGTCGTATGCACGGCTCGTCTGCGTTACGCCCGCAAAGCCCATCGAGTGTACATTCTTCACGCTGCCGAAGTCCATCTGAATCCATCCTTCGCCCTGCGCTGCCCAGCGGTTTTCGGTGGAGGTGTTAATCACGCCGTCCACGATACCGCGCTTCGGATAAGTTGCAAAGCCGGTGGAGTCTGTTAAATCCTCTACATAGATAAAGGTGTTGTAAGCCGGTGCGCCTGCGCCTACAAGCGTCAGCTTCACATCTAAGATTACACCCGGGTCCTTATGGCCCAAAACGCCCTCGAATGCATACGGCTGCAGCTTAAAGGTGTAGTTTTTGCCGTCAACGGTTACAACTGCGCTTTCGCCGAGTGTAGCTGCCTGCGTAGCGGAAACGGTCTGTGCACCATGCGTCAGTACTTCCACCGTCGGCAGAGCCTCGCCTGCCTTAACATCGATTGCGTAAGCATCACGATCGAGCTCGAAGAAGGCAACATCCTTGCCGTTGACCTTCACGCGAACATCTAACTCTGCAATCAGCTTCACGATTTGTGCTTCGTCGTAGCTGATGTTTTCACCGATAACGATTAAGCCGCGGTCATCCCAGAAAACCTCCTTGCCAAGCGCTTCAACGAGTGCACGCAGCGGAATGAGCGTTCTGGAGTTATAAGTATTTGCCGGTGTATCCAAAAGTACGGTTTCACCGTTTACGGTCATTTCATTCGAGCCGATAACGAGCTTGATTTCCTTGTCTTCGAAGTTTACAAGCACAGTCTGGGTTGCTTCCTGCCAGCCGACTCTCGCGCCGAAGGCTTCGGAAATAAAGCGCACCGGCACAAGTGTTCTTCCGTTTTCCGTAAACGGAACAACGTCAGCGTTGTTTGTATCTACGAATGTCTTTTGTCCGTTTGCAATTGCGTTCGGTGTGCCGAGCTTTAATACAACATTGGAGCCTGCAAGTGCGGTTGCTGTCATACCGTTATCGTTTGCGCTCCAGCTCTCCATCGGTACATACACACTCGCTGCCGGAAGGCCTTCGCCGTCCTTTAATGCAACATATTCAACCGAAAGATTGAGCTCTGTCTTATCCTTTAAGTGGATAAACAGCTTCTGTCCGCCCTTGTTTGCATCAATCTGCGTTACGCTTTCGAACAAGGACTTTCTGTCCATGATTTCAAACTTGGCTTCCGCCGGGCCTTCAATGATGCGTGCAAGCATTCTTGCATCGTCGATGGTTAAAAGTGCGCTCTTACCGTCCTTTGCAATGGTGATGCTTGCATCGGTGTTTGCAAACCAGTAAAATTCGGACGGTGCATTGGCTACAACCTCATCTTGAACGATGATGCGGCTGCGGTTGTCGGTTAGCATCATACCGCGCTTTGCAGACTTGTAATCTGCGTAGGTTTCGGTTGTATCAAGTACGATAAATGCGGTGTTATCACTTGTGCCGCTCTTGATTGTTCTTGCAACTGCGCTGCTGATCTGGCTCGCCGTTGCCGACGGGTTGATCACCAGGCAGTTCGAGGATTCATCTCTCTTGTAGTAGATAGTTGCCTTCGGATCCTTAAGCGCATAGTCGTAGCTGTTGAGCTGGCGGATAAAGCGCTTGCCCATATAGTCAATTACATATGTACCCAGCGAAAGGTGCTGATGGTTTGCCTTATTGTTACCACCCTGCAGCGCACCAAACAGTGCTGTAGATTCATCCCACGAGGAGCGCATCGAACCGCCGTTTACGCCGTCAGGAGAGGTGTAGAACTTATCGAGCGGGAATGCGCCCGGTACATTGTAGGCATTGTCTGCATCGTACCACGCAAGTGACGCAACTGCACTGTAGGCAGTCAAAAACGAATTCATACCAAGCTGACGGTTATCCTGCCACCAAGCGTAGTGCGGCTTATTGAAGCGGTTTGCCGCCCAGTACATAACCTCACAGCTTGTATGCCCTGTCGTGCAGTCGCCGTAGTTAAAGCGGCCTGCCGGACCATCGTAGTAAATGCCGTAGTCTGCGGTATCTGCGATGCCCGGTGCCTGCCAGTAGATGTAGTTATCCGGCAGCTTAAAGCCTTCAACAAAGGCGTTTTCCAAAAAGTCTGTTGCAAAAATCAGGAAGGATGTACCGTAATCCCAGTAGGATACGCCCTCCGGATAGCCGCCCTGCGGTGCATACGGCGGAAGCGCATTCTGGATAAACGGCGGCACAGTTTCTAAGAAATACTCGGAAACGAGCGGCGTTTCATCTGCAGAAGCAAGCGCCCATGCGATAATGGTTGCGTTACATACCGGGTTCCAGTTGATTGTTCCCGTTACAAAGTTTGTATTGGAAATCTGACCGTTATATGCATAGATAAAGTCCGGAAGTGCCTTATCGTGTACGATGTCGATAATCGCTTGTCTCTGCTCCGGTGTCAAATCATCGTGCAGCCAGTCGTATGCATATGCATAGCCCTGCAGAATTTCTGCAGTTACCAGCGTCGAGGTAAAGCCCGACCAGTCTTCCCATTCACCATAGGCAAGCATTTCCTCATACGCCTTATCCAGATACTTCTTCTCGCCCGTAATCTTGTACATAAACGCGAGCGGTGCAATTCTGTTACGCGCACTTCTTGCCGATTCAAGCACATTGCCGCGCGAGTTGACAATGCGGTCAACCGGCTTGGTTGTAAGCGCACCGTCTGCCTGCTGCTTAATATTATTATACCACTGCTTTGTCATGTAGTTATCGTCGATTTTGTCGCGCATTTCATCCCAGTTATGCACGAACAGACGCGGATGCGCCGTTACATTGTTGACAAAGCTTGCAGAAGATAACTCCTTGCTCGGCTTTACATTGTCCCAGTAAATTTCCTGGTTGCCCAAAAGCGGACCTTCGATTTTTACTTCTTGCATTGTATAATGTGCAATACCGTCCACATAAATCACTTCATTCGGATTAATTGTACCGCACAAAAGCAGTCTGAAGCTATCCTTGTTCTGCACCTCAATTTTGCTCTGCTCCAGTGCCACGCCGTTAATATCGGCATCGATTACATTCTTGTCTGTATCTACAATAAGATGCAGATAGTTCCATTCATTTGCCTTTACGCCGTTTTTGCCCGTTGCAACACTGATGCCCGTGCCGAGCTTTTGATTGTCTGCACGGTACTGCACATAAACATTCGACTTTTGACCAACCGGCATAATCGCAAAAACGAGCTCCTGCTTGGTCACGCCGGCGTTCATCTGAACCTCTACACGCGGACCGTGCTGCTTACCGTCGGTTGCCCAGTAGCGCATCATACGGTTGCCGCCGGCATCTACAATCTGCGTAAAGTCCGTACCGCCGCTAAAAATCTTACTGCCCTTGATTTTTGTGTTAAACGCCTTCGTTGTAACGGCTGCATCGTCAAAATTCGTATTGATAAATACATGCGCGTCCTTCGGGATTTGCGGAAGCACCGCCGCTGTTGCCGGAACAAAAGCAGGCTCTGCTGCCGGGTCTGCCGGCGTTTCGGTTGTCGTACCGCTGCCTGTGCCTGCGCTTTCGCCTTCCACAGCCGTAATCTTCAAATCGTCAAAATACGCGCCCTCGCCCGGATTCGGAATACCTGCACCAAAGCGCAACGTGCAACCCGCCGGGTCTTCGATTTCGTGAATATCACCGTTCTTGCCGGCTTTGCCGTTCACGGTTGTGCTGTATTTCATATCCGACAAATTCACTTCAACAACAACATCTGTCCAATCCTTAGCCTCATCAGACCAGAAGGTTGTTGTCTTTTTCGCCGCCTTGGAATACAGACCGATACTCGGCTTTGTACCATTCGTCTTTGCCTTAAAGCGAATGGTCAGGCTCGTATATTTGCTGATATCCAGCGCAAAGTTTGCACGCGGACCCGCCTGCCCATCTGCCGTATTGCCCTCTGCGCGATGGATGTACAAAACGCCGTTACCGTCCACCTGTGCGCCTCTGGCATAAGCCTGTCTTTCCTCATTTTCCGTTGCAGACAAGCCGCTCAGTTTGCCGCCTTCTGCCATGGAATTAAAATCGCTTTCAAAAAGCACTTTTTCTGCGTCTGCCGCAAATACCGGCAGTGTGCCCAAGGTGGTTAGCACCATAATGCACGCCAGTATGGTTGCAAGCAGCTTCTTTGCGTTTTTCATTTTGTCTCCTCCTTTTTATGAAAAATATACTCCACGCTACTTTATTATTTCATAAAATCAACCTCGTGTCAATCTGCACGGAAAGCGTTTTTTGCATCAAGTTCATTTTGTCCAACTCAAAGTTCATTTTGTCCTTATTTCAATTAGAAAACCTGCACAAAAACCGGTTCAATTTTTGTGCAGGTTGCTTTGTTGATTATTTCTGATACATTGTAAGGTATGCCTTTGTATTTTCTATCATTTCATCAAAGAGTTTTTTAGAGGTTTCCATATCCAGATTGTTTTGCGGGTCGTTGATAAACGCTTCAAACGCGATATCCAAATCCTTCTTTCTTACCGCTTCCACCGTCAGCATCTGGTTAACAACGATTTTCTCTGTAAGTCCGAGAATGCCATTCGGCATCTCACCTGCATACATCGGCGTTACAGAATCCGCCGTAAAGTGTGCGTTGGTTTCCACAACGCTGCCCATCGGCAGATTCGGAATCTGACCACGGTTCGGGATATTGACATTGGTAATCAGGTCGCCAAGTCCCAAAAGCGCTTTTATCTGCTCGACGCCCTTTTCGCCGCTCGGCGCAATCTTGAATTCCACCGCACCGCTCGCCATCTGCGTCGCCTCTTTTTCCAATGCCTTTGCCCTGTCCTTTCTCCACTGCACCGGCGTTAAGCTAAAGCCCCAGCTTTCCACCATTTCCGGCGATGCCATATACCAGTTTGCCGGGCAAAATTCCGCCAGATGGCGATCGCCCGCCGCCGCAATATAGCCGTAGCGCATAAACAAATCAAACTTCACGCGCTGGTCGCACTTGAAATACCGGTTCATCCAGTTTTCCGCTTCTTTCTCACGCCCGTGCCCCGTCTTGCGGTACTTTTCGCAAAAGCGGCGGTAAACCGGAAACACATC
>JAZSGM010000302.1:0-8690 GCA_045532715.1 Clostridia bacterium | reverse complement strand
TCAGTATGTTGCTTAGAATTTAATTATTGCTACCATTAGGTGCTTTTTTGTGCTGTCTGCACAAATTGGTGCAGTTCAGTTCCCTTGTGCTTTTCGTTATACAATAAAACAGAAAAGCCAATTTCACTCCTCTGTTTTTGTGTTGTTCTTTTTCATTTTAATGCTCTTTAAACCTCTTGTTTTTTTTATATTGTACCATGTTTTATTTTTAAAGTAAATATTCAGTATAAATTTCTTCGAACGACAAATACTAACCGCGCAAACATTAAGAAACGAGGAGAATTATGTATGAAAGCAACAGGAATTGTAAGAAGAATAGATGATTTGGGAAGAGTGGTTATCCCGAAGGAAATCCGAAGAACGATGAGGATAAGAGAGGGAGACCCGCTGGAGATTTTTACCAACCGTGATGGCGAGGTGATTTTTAAAAAGTATTCGCCCATCGGCGAGCTTGGAGAATTTGCCGCGCAATATGCCGAATCGCTCGCGAAAACAAGTAATCTGCCCGCCTGCATCACCGATCGTGATACCGTTATTGCTGTCAGCGGAGCGTCCAAGCGCGAGATTTTAGAAAAGCCGGTCAGCGCGGAGTTGGAAAAGCTGATGGGCAACAAGACGAGTTATGCCAAGACGGTTGGGAATGCCAAGCTTGTGCCGCTGGTGGACAGCAGTGATAAGCATTATGTCAATGTCGCATGCCCGATCATTGCAGATGGTGACTGTATCGGTAGTGTTGTATTTTTTGCGGATGAAAAGGCGATTGCGATTGAATCGGATGAAAAGCTCGCACAAGCCGCTGCAAGCTTTTTTTCACGGCACATGGAAGGGTAAATGAATCTGAGGGACCGGCATTTTCGACGGTCCGTATACATAAACGGTAACATAAAACCGGCCTGAAGCGCACTTCAGACCGGTTTTGTTTTCTTTTGTTTACGCTATCCGCGCCTGAAGCATGCCCGCAACAACAGGAAAATAATCAGCAGGAGCGCAAACAGAACCGCTGCCGCAATAATGATTGCAAGCGAGGTAAACAGCGTTTCTGCATAGACAATGCCGAAAATCAGCCCGAGTGCAACAGAGAACAATGCCGCTAAAAGTGCGAGCACAACGGTGTAACCGCAGCCGCAGGTAATCAGATTTCTGCCGCAGCCGCAACCGCCTTCATGTGTACGTGTGGTTTCGGTGTCAGAGATATACATAATTTCACCTCCTTCGCACTACATCTTATGCTACAGCGCGAAATGTGGTGAAAAAAGGCATAAAAAAACGGAGTGGAATCACTCCGTTTTCATTTTGAATTATTCAGCTGCCGGTGCCTGTGCATCGTCTGCCGGCGCTTCTGCTTCCGGTTCAACTTCTGTCTGCATCATTTCCATAAGCTGCTGCATTTCTGCATCTGTCATTTCTGTTTCGCCGGCCGGAGCAGATGTCAGGCTCATAACGATTACGGAAAGAGCAATACTTGTTGCGAGGAAAACTACAGCGAATGCTGCAGTCCACTTGCGCAGAATTGCGTCGAGTGTCTTACCCTTGTTCTTGCCGAAGAATGTTTCAGCACCACCTGCGATGGAGCCGGACAGACCTGCGGACTTACCGGACTGCATCAAAACAACTACGATTAAAACGAGCGATGCAAGAATATGAAGTACCATAACTATATTTCTAGCGATTTCCATTAATATTAACCTCCTACTATAATACATACAGATTTTTAATATGATACCTAATAAGTATACCACATTTTTTCAGTTTTGCAAGTCTTTTTTAAATTTTTCTGCAAAAGTATAGGTTTCTTGTAAAAAATATGATATACTAATACTAATTTCAGAAAAAAGAGGATTTATCTATGTATGAAAACGAGGAAAAACGAGAGCGTGTGATCTTAGCCGGTGTTCATACCGGCAGCCTGGATGTGCTGACGGACACGACGGACGAATCTATTGCAGAGCTGGAAGAGCTTGCAAATACTGCAGGTGCAGAGGTTGTCGGTGTTTTGGTACAAAACAGACCGTCGCCTGACAATGCGGCTTATCTCGGCGAGGGTAAGCTGGAGGAACTGAAAAACGCTGCGGCGGAGCTACATGCTGAAACGGTTATTTTTGATGACGAGCTTACGCCGGTACAGGTGCGCAATATTACAGATGCAACCGATTTGAAGGTGCTTGACCGCACGGCGCTCATTTTAGATATTTTTGCAGCAAGAGCCAAAACCAAGGAAGGTAAAATCCAGGTGGAGCTTGCGCAGCTGAAGTATATGCTCCCGCGCCTGACGGGGATGGGCAGTGCGTTGTCGCGTCTTGGCGGCGGCATCGGTACGCGCGGCCCGGGAGAGACGAAGCTGGAGACAGACCGACGTCACATTCGTCGAAGAATTGAGTATTTGACAGATGAGCTCAATGAGATACAGAAGCATCGTGATCTTTTGCGCAGCCGCAGAAAAAAGGACGGTCAGACCGTGGCGGCGATTGTAGGGTATACCAATGCAGGAAAATCCACACTGTTAAATCTTTTGACAGATGCGGATGTTCTGGCGGAAAACAAGCTGTTTGCAACGCTGGATCCGACACAGCGGAATCTGACACTGTCGGATAACCGTGAGCTGTTGATGGTCGATACAGTCGGGTTTATTCGTAAGCTGCCGCATCATTTGGTAAAGGCATTTAAATCGACTTTGGAGGAGGCGGCGCTTGCCGATGTGCTGATTCATGTAATTGACGCATCGAATGTAGAGTTTCGCCGCCATATTGAAGTGGTAAATATGATTTTAAGCGAGCTGAAGGCGACGGGCAAGCCGACGCTGGCGGTTTTAAATAAAATTGATTTGTGTACGGACACGGAGGGGCTGCCGGCGCAGGTGGACGGCGCGGACAAGACGGTATGCATCAGTGCAAAAACGGAGGCAGGGATGGAAGTCTTTCGCGAAGCGTTGGAAGACATTGTGCCGGGCAAAAAGCAGAAAGCGGTCTTTTTGATTCCGTACAGTGAGGGTGCGCTTTTGCCGATGCTGCATACCGACCAGATGGTGCTTTCGGAAGAATATACCGAAAACGGTACACGCATCGAAGCGCTTGTTGACGAAATTTGCTATGCGAAGCTACGGAATTATGTATTGAGGGATTAGGTATGAAGACAGAGTACAGAACAATTCGTTCGCGCGCGAGTGCGGAAATGATAGAGCGACGCTCTCGTTTTATTGCACATGTCCTGCCTGTGCAGACAGAGCAGGAGGCACTTGCTTTTATTAATGCACTGCGCAGCGAGTATTACGACGCAACGCATAATGTGTATGCGTATATCATTGACGAAAATAACATTTGTCGCTACAGCGATGACGGAGAACCGTCCGGCACGGCGGGGATTCCGGTTCTGGATGTGTTGCGCAAGGAGAATTTAACGAATCTGTGTGTGGTGGTTACGCGTTATTTTGGCGGCATATTGCTCGGCGGTGGCGGTCTGGTGCGCGCTTATGGTGCAAGCGCCAAGCTGGGTGTCGATGCCGGCGGCATCATCACGCGCGTGCTTTGCGATGTGGTGGAGGTTGCGTGTGATTACACGCTTCTGGGCAAGCTGCGTTATGAAGCTGAGCAGCGCGGACATACCATTAAGGAGATTACATATACGGATCGTGCGCAGATGTATGTGTACACAAAAACGCACGAAACGGAAAGCTTTTTAAAGGCGATGTGCGAAGCCTCCAACGGACGCGCGGTATGTAAGGTGGCAGAGCAGGATTATCTGGATTTGTGAGAAACGAATGCCTTTTTGTGAATGATTTATGAAAGTTTTGGAAAGCCTATTGACAGAAGGATGTTTTATAAGTTAAAGTGTGTGTATAAGGAGGTAGAGGTTATGGCTACAGTACATTTGGACACAAAGGGTTTTCAGGAGGCGCTTTCTACGGGTAAGCCGGTTTTGGCGGACTTTTTTGCAATCTGGTGCGGTCCTTGTAAGATGATGAGCCCGATTGTGGATGAGATTGCACAGCTTTTTGAGGGCAAGGCGATTGTCTGCAAAATTAATGTGGATGAAAATATGGAGCTTGCCGAGGAATTCGGCATTAACACAGTACCGAGCTTTCTGTTTTTCAAGCACGGAGAGCTGGTGCACAGTTTTTCCGGTCTAAGCACGGCAGCGGACTTGGAAGAAATGTTAAACAAGCTTTGTGAATAAAAAAATAAAACCTGAGGCATATGCGGAGTGTTCTTAAGGACAGTTTAACCCCCGAAACAAAATTTTGTTTCGGGGGTTTGTTGTATAAGGTATTAGGATTATCCTAAAATCGTGGAAGATGGTATACATCTTCCCTGCTCGTTACACTACCGGACAATATATATATTTACGATAATTTTATATGCTCCATTGTCATTTTTACTCTATCGGATATTTTAACAGTACCTACTCCAAATATTGAAGTGTGTAATGTATCGTTTATCGGCCTTGTCCAACATTCAGCAATGCTGTCAATTCCGTTAGCCATACCCAAAATCGAACCTACTGTCGCACCGTTGCAATCTGTGTCAAATCCTGTCTCAACAGCCATACAGATAGATTTTCCGTAATCATCTCTACCGTAAAGGAGTGATGCCGCAACAATCATTGCATTAGGGTTAGTATGACACCATCCGTGTGACGTATATTCATCATATTTTTTATGAATATTCTCAAAACATTCTCTTTGACTTACTCCTGATTTGAAACCATTTAAAACTGACATTATGTCTTCATAAAGCCTCGAAGTATATGGAATTTGAGCCAACCCGCCTAATATTATGACTTCAACATTATTTGTAACAGCTGCCACAGCGAGCATTGCAGAAACAAACATTTCACCATAAATTCCATTTTTAATATGAGAAATGGATGCATCTCTCCACGCCATCTCAGCGGCAAGCTCAGGATTTCCCGGATTGATGTATCCGAAATAATCACCTCTTATTTGAGCCCCAATCCATTCTCTGTACGGATTTTTATAAGTTGCGGATTCCGGCGGCTCATAGCCTTTTACAAAGTTACAGAAAGCCACCCTTTCAGCAGTACAATATGCATTTTTATTCTGATAGTCAAGCCATGCGCGAGAAACATCATATGATGTAAAATTTTTGCCATATTTTTCTATAATAATCTGTGCTAAAACAACATAATTTGTATCGTCATCGACAGGCATACCGTCAATTTCATCTGCATAAGGTCTGTTTGCAAACGGAAAATTATATTTGCTACATATTTCATCAGTTATATCAGTTTTATAAATATACCTGTGCATCGGATAATTCCCGCTCTCTTTAAGAAAGGGGAGAAGTTCTTTTGTTCGTATGCCCTCTACGGTTTTACCAAGCATACAACCGCAAATTCTTCCCATCCATGCACCATGTAGCTTGCTTGCCAGCAAATTTTTATCTACTTTATCCGTAGGATAATATTCACTTCTTAATGCTTTAATTCCATCAAGATCAGATGGTTCAATATATTTATAGCCTTCTTTTTGTTTTGAATTTATAACAATCTCAAACAAAATATCGCCAATTTTCTTTTTGATTTCATCTTTAGGGAGTTTTGCAACCGCTTCGAATATATCTTTATATGTTTCAATATTAAGTCCCTCGTCAACAGATTGTTGATATTCAGTAAGAATATCAGACGTATAAAATTCCCAGTCATGCATATTTGAATATTGAGGCTTCATCTCTTTGTTGTACTTCAACTCTTCGGTAACACGATTATCACGATTTAAAATCATTGCATCAAGAGAAATGTCAAAATACTTTGATATTTCAATAATTTTAGAAAGTTCGGGAACTGATGTTCCGCTTTCCCACTTTTGTACTGATTGACGAGATACTTGAAACAGTGTTGCAAATTGTTCCTGTGACATTTTTGCTTTTGTTCTTAATTTGTAAATCGTATCTTTTATCCTCATATAAATTTCCCTCCTTCTTCTGATAATTTTATTATATATTTATCGTACATTTTATGCAACCAATTATTTGTTGCTAATTATGCAAACTGTCGGTTGTCAATCTGCAAAATAAAAGCAGACGGGTATTCTTAACCGTCTGCTAAAATCTGTCCTTACAAACACTCCGCATAACCCTCAGGTTTTATTTTTTATTCATACCATATTTTTAAGTGTTCGCTTAAGCCTTCGCAGTTACCGCGCACAAACTTCTGTTTTTCGATTGGTTTATCCGGATTTATGCAACGCAGGATGATGTCATCTTCGCCGGCACTGAAAAATCTGCCCTGCACAGCGTTTTTGTAGGCGATGGTGATTTCGTGGGCGGGGTTCTGCGCTGCGCCCTCCTGTCCGTAAGAAAAATTCTTGCGGGATTTGGCGTTTTCCAACAACGCACATATCGTATACATATCTGCTCTTTGTTGCAGTTCAATCACAGTTGCTTGCTCTGTGCCCGGGTTTAAGGTGAGCGTTACCTTCGCAACCTCTGTTCTTTCCTGCGTCAGCATCGGTGGTGCTTTGAAAACCAGAATTGCGACAACGATTATAGCAATTACTGCCACTGCAATTGCAGCACCGATTAAAAATTTCTTTTTCATAGAATCGCTCCTTTGTAGTGTTTGCTGTAATAAATATAACGCATTGCAACTAAAAAGTCAAGTAGCGGTATGCTTGCATATGAAGCAGATATCTGTTATAATAAGAAAAAAGTTTTGGAGGAACTGTAAATGATTTCGGATATTGCACCGTTTAAAATGGTCGGGAATTTGTATTTTATCGGTACGAGAAAGGCATCGTCGCACCTTCTGGTGACGAGTGCGGGACTTGTGCTGATTGATACGGGCTACGATTATAATATAGATAATATCAAAGAGGGTATGGAAGTGCTCGGCTTTGATATCATGGATGTACGGCACATTCTGCATTCGCACGGGCATGGCGATCATACGGATGCTACGGCGGAGCTTGTGCGTCTGACAGGGGCAAAGACCTACCTTGCCAAAGAGGATGTAAAATACATTAAGGGCTTTACGCCGGATGTGTATTATACGGATGGCGGGGTTATCAAAATCGGTGATACGGAAATTTTGTGCATATATACGCCGGGGCATACTGAGGGTACCTATTCACTGTTTTTTGATGTCGAGGAGGATGGAAAAACCTACCGCGTCGGCACCTTCGGCGGTGCAAGTGCCAATCAGCTGAAGAAGGATTACTACCGTCGTCGCTATACGCACTGCCGCTCGTACCTTTTACGCGGTCAGTTTTACAATTCGGTTGAACGCTTAAAACAAGAGCATGTAGATGTGTTTATGGGCAATCATGCCGGACAGAATCATACGCAGGAAAAGGCGGCGCTCATCGGAAAAACGGAAAAAACTCCGTTTATCGACCCGACGGAGTGGCCATTGTTTTTGGAAAGCTGCCGTGTGAGCATGGACAATGTGATTTTAAATGAAAGCCGCACGCATTTTGTAAATTATGCGCACCGCGGCGCGAGTGAATATGCACCGGAAAATACGATGATGGCGTTTAACCTCGGCTTGTATATGGGCGCAAACGGCATTGAAACGGATGTACAACGCACAAAAGACGGCGTTTTGGTGCTGTTTCACGATGACTCACTCGAGCGTGTGACAGGCGAGGAAGGCAGCATTGCAGATTATACTTATGAAGAACTGCTGGCGTTCCGCGTAAAGAAGGATGGTTTAGAGGACAGAATCGTGAAGCTGGAGGAATTTTTACAGGCTTTCGGCTGGCGTGATTTAACGCTTGCCATCGAAATCAAGCAATCGGGTATTGAAAAAGAGATTGCGGATATGATTTTGAAATACGACCTTGGTGCGCGCGTGATGATAACTTCGTTTAAATTAGACAGTCTTAAGGCAATCCGTGCCTATGCGCCGATTCTGCGCACAGGGTATTTGAAGGGTGATTTTTCCGAGGCGGAAGTGCAGGAGCTGCTCGCGCTCGGCATTGAGGAGCTTTGCCCGAAGGCAGAAAATGTTACGCAGGACAAAGTGGCAAAGTGGCATCATTTGGGCTTTAACGTGCGTGCGTGGGGTGTAGCAGACGAGAAATTAATGCAGCACGTGTATGACAGCTTGACCGATGGTTGCACAGTCAATTTTCCGGATAAATTAACAGAATACATAAAAAATCAAGCATAAAAAATGGATGCATTTGCATCCGTTTTTTATTATGTATAGCTATGCTACAAAGCGTTGAACTGTTACCTTGAAATAGGTTTATATATTATGCCCTGCCAGGAGGACCTACTTTTGATTGCAAAAGTAGCAAAACGAAGGGGGAGTTCCGATTCTCCCCCTTCAACCCCCTTAAAACGGCTTAGGGGGACTTGCAGTCCTCCATAAGAACCCCCTGCTATTGAAGCCGGTATATTAGTTCATCTCATCAGTTTCACCTAAAATATAATCACAACTTACTTTATAAAATCTTGACAGTGTTATAATGTGATGTATCGGTATTTCATTTTTTTCGTTTTCATATCGTGAATAAACTTGTTGAGTTGTTTTTAAGATAGTAGCGACATCGGTTTGGGTCAGGTCGTGATCTTCTCGAAGTGCCTTTAAGCGCAATGCACATTTTTCCAAAGTAATCACCTCGGAAAAATTTTAACATACACTACATTTGATGTGTTGACATTACGCCAGATGTGGTGTATAATTTGATTGTTCTGTTGCGACACAGGTTACATATTCAGCACGGATGCAAA
>JAZSGM010000316.1:0-5371 GCA_045532715.1 Clostridia bacterium | reverse complement strand
CGGGAATATTGACATTTTTAAGCAGTTGACGGATAATAATAGTATTATGAAAGTTAAAAGAAGGGATGATTTCTTTGTCACAGAAACTGACGCTTTTTAAACAGAGCTTGCAGGATAAAAAAATTACGGTCATCGGCATTGGTGTGAGCAATTTACCGCTGATTCGTTTTTTGGCACAAAACGGTGCACGTGTGACTGCGTGTGACCGACAGAGCGCAGATAAGCTCGCGCAGCAGATGCAGGCGCTTGCGGATCTGGAGATTACGTACTGTCTGGGCGAGGCGTATTTAGAGCATCTGGACGGTGAGATCATTTTCAAAACGCCGGGTATGCGCTTTGATGTGGAGCAGCTTGAAAGCGCGCGCAGAAACGGGAGTATTGTTACTTCGGAGATGGAGGTGTTTTTCGAACTTTGTCCGTGCAAAATCATTGCCGTAACCGGCAGTGACGGCAAAACGACAACGACGACGCTGATTTCCGAAATTTTAAAGCAGGCCGGCTATAAGGTATGGGTCGGCGGCAATATCGGAAAACCGCTTATCGATGAGCTGGAGCATATTTCCGAAAAGGATATTGCCGTTCTGGAGCTGAGCAGCTTTCAGCTGCATACGATGCGCTCGTCACCGAGCGTAGCCGTCATTACCAATCTGGCGCCGAATCATCTGGATTGGCATACGGATATGGCAGAGTATCTGGATGCGAAGAAAAACATTTTTATGCATCAGTCGGCAGAGGATTTGCTTGTGCTGAACCGGGATAATGAGATTACATGCAGCCTTGCAAAAGAGGCAAAGGGTAAAGTCTGCTGGTTTTCTGCTTCGGCGCAGGACACAACCGGTGCTTATTTAAAGGATGGCACGGTTTACTTGAGCGGCGAAGCCTATTTGCAGGCGACGGATATAAAAATCCCGGGGGCGCACAATGTGGAGAATTATATGACCGCTATCGCGGCGACGCAGAATTTTGCTTCCAAAGAAGATGTTATCTGTGTTGCCAAAAACTTCGGCGGCGTGGAACACCGCATCGAATTTGTGCGTGAAAAAGACGGCGTGCGCTATTACAACGATTCGATTGCAAGCAGTCCGTCCCGTGCGAGAGCGGGCCTTCGCTCGTTTGAAAATAAGGTGATTTTGATTGCCGGCGGCTATGATAAGAATCTGGATTATACCGAATTCGGCTACGATGTAAAAGAACATGTAAAAACTTTGGTTTTGGTCGGGGCAACCTCGGATAAAATCGAAGCCGCCTGCCTTGCGGCCGGTATGGATGTGTCTGCAATTGTCAGATGCACAGAATTTGCGCAGGCCATTTATGCAGCGCGTGACCTTGCACAGCCGGGGGATGTGGTTTTGCTTTCACCGGCAAGCGCAAGCTTTGATTTGTTCAAGAATTTTATGGTGCGCGGTGAAACCTTTAAGGAGATTGTAAACAGCTTATGAAACTGAAATCTGAACTGAAAAAATTAAGTGCCGATGTTGGTGTGAGCGGATTTGAGCAGGACCTTGCAAAAGAGATTGCTGCTCTGTTTACGCCGTATGCCGACGAGGTGCGCATTGATGCGCTCGGCTCCGTGATTGCGCATAAAAAGGCGGCAAAGCCGGATGCGATTAAAATTATGCTCGATGCGCATATGGATGAAATCGGTCTGATGGTAACCGAAATAGACGATAAGGGCTTTTTGAAGTTTACGACGGTCGGTGGTGTGGACGAGCGTATTTTGCCGTCTGCGCTTGTGACGGTGCACGGCAAAAAGAAACTGCCGGGGGTCATCGGTGTCAAGCCACCGCATCTGCAGCAGGCGGGGGAAAACCAAAAATCGCATGAATTGCAGAATCTGACGATTGATATCGGCTTTGCGGCTGAAGACGCGAAAACGTTGGTGCAGCCGGGGGATTTTGTCAGCTTTGCGCAGAAACCGCGCGTGCTGAAAAATGGATTTATGACCGGAAAATGCATGGACAATCGCGCAGGGGTAGTCGCTGTGCTCGAGGCTGCGAAAGCGTTAAAGGATGAAGCGCTGGATGCAGATGTGTATTATGTATTGTCCGTGCAGGAGGAGTACAGCCTCGGCGGTGCGAAGACGGCGGCATACGGCATCGGCGCGGATATCGCGCTTGTTCTGGATGTGACGCATGCCAGGACGCACGACAACCGTGACGGCTTTGAAGCGGGAGCAGGCCTGTCCTACAGCATTGGTCCGAATGTTGCGCCGGTGGCGGAAAAATGGATTTGCAAGTGCGCAAAGAAATTGAATATTCCGATTTTTCCGGAGGTGGACGGCGGCTCGACCGGTACAAATGCCTGGTCGGTGCAGATTGCAGGCAACGGCGTTGCGACAGCGGTTATCAGCATTCCGCTCCGCTATATGCACACACCGACAGAGGTTTTAAATTTAGATGATGTGGCGCGTGCAGCCGTGCTGGCGGCGGCATTTGTGAAAAAAGCGGCGAAAAGCGGCAAGGAAGCGCAGGTGATTGAATTATGCTGAAAAAATTATCTGAGGCATTCGGTCCTTGCGGCTGCGAGGCGGAAGTGCGCAATATGATTGTTGAAAAGCTGCGACCGTATGCCGATCGGATGATGGTAGACCTTATGGGCAATTTGTATGTCTTTAAAAAGGGAGAAAGCAGC
The DNA here is from genome assembly GCA_045532715.1 of Clostridia bacterium. Classification (GTDB taxonomy): domain Bacteria; phylum Bacillota; class Clostridia; order UBA1381; family UMGS1253; genus RGIG2041. The sequence continues at coordinate 2,740 of JAZSGM010000316.1, read as the reverse complement.
GAAAAGACATTGATGCTTGCGGCGCATTTGGATGAAGTCGGTTTTATTGTCAGCGAGATTACCGCAGACGGATATCTGAAATTCAAAACCGTCGGCGGCATCGATCCGCGCGTGATGGTCAGCAAAACTGTTGTTGTCGGCGAAAACCGCGTTCCGGGCGTGATTGCATTAAAGGCGGTGCATTTGCAAACGGCGGATGAGCGCAAAAATGCTGTGCGCACAAGCAGTCTGCGTATTGATATCGGTGCAAAAGATGCAGAGGATGCGAAAAAGTATGTGAAAATCGGAGATTATGCTGCGTTTGATACGAAATGCATGGATTTTGGTGACGGTTTACTGCGCGGTAAAGCATTTGATGACCGGGCAGGCTGTGCAATCCTTTGCGAAGTGATACAGCAGACAACATTGCCGTATGACACGTATTTTTGTTTTACGGTGCAGGAGGAGGCCGGCTGCCGCGGCGCAGCGATTGCGGCGAACCGGATCTGTCCGACAGCGGCGCTGGTGCTTGAAGGTACAACCTGCAGCGATGTCAGTGGTGTGCCGGCGGCGCTGGAGGTAACCAAGCTCGGCGGCGGTGCGGCGTTATCTGTCGCGGACGGCGGTGCCTATTCCGATATTGCGCTTACCAAGAAGCTGTATGCGCTTGCGCAGCAAAGCGGTGTTGCGGTGCAGTATAAGAGAACGACCATGGGCGGCAATGACTTAAAAAGCATTCAGCGCAGTACGACCGGTGTGATTGCTGCGGCGGTATCGGTACCGACGAGGTATCTGCATTCGCCGGCGTCTGTGATTTCGCTCAAGGATTATGAAAGTGTAAAAGAGATTGCAAAACTGTTTGTTTTAAGAGCAGAGGAGTTGATATAAATGGAGCTTTTGAAAAAGCTGTGCGACGTAACGGCACCGTCGGGCAATGAAGCACCGATTCGTGCGGTGCTGGAAGAAGCGCTTTGCGGTATCGCTGACGAGGTGCATACCGATGCAATGGGGAATCTGATTGCCAGAAAAGGCAGCGGCGGTAAAAAAATGATGTTTGCCGCGCATATGGATGAAATCGGTATTCTGGTTACCTTTGTTGAAGAGAGCGGACTTGTGCGTTTTCAGAATCTGGGCGGTCTTCGTCTCGCAACGATGCTCGGTCAGCGTGTTCGGTTTTTAAACGGCACAATCGGATGTGTGCAGCTTACCGGCGGCGTGGAGATAAACAAGGCGAAAATGACGGATTTTTATATTGATATCGGGGCAAAGGATAAAGCGGAAGCAGAGGCAAAGGTCGGTATCGGTGATGTGGCAGGCTTTGTTTCGGCGTTTACCGAAACGGAAGATGCAGTTATGGCAAAATCGCTGGATAACCGCGTCGGCTGCTATGTGCTTTTAAAGGCGTTGGAGCAGGCGCAGGATACACCGAACGAGATTTATGCGGTGTTTACCGCGCAGGAGGAGCTTGGCTTGCGCGGTGCAGGCGTTGCTGCACATGCCATCTGTCCGGATATGGCCATTGCGCTGGATGTGACGGCAACGGGCGATACCCCGGGCGCGGAAACCATGCATGTCAAGCTTGGCGGCGGTGCGGCGGTAAAAATCAAGGACGGCGGTATTTTATCGCATCCGGACGTTGTGGCGGCGCTGGAGGAAACGGCGAAGGAAAACGGCATTGAAACACAGAGAGAAATTCTGCTTTCCGGCAGAACGGATGTCGGCGCAATTCACCTGACGCGTGACGGCGTTCCGAGCGGTGCAATTTCCGTGCCGACGCGCTACATTCATTCACCGGCAGAGCTTGCATACAAGTCGGATATTGCGGCCTGTATTCAATTGATTGCTAAAATGATGCAGAAAAAATCGTAAATTATTTGTTGAAATCTGCCGCATTTTTTGATATACTTAAATTTACCGTGCCTGCACGGTGATTTGAGGTGAGAAAAATGGAAGATAAGCATATATCTGTATCGGATATGCAGCGTCAGGCAGCGTTTTCGGAAAAGCTGAGAATGCTTCATGCGGCGGGGAAAGAGAAAAAAGCGCTCGTCGTGACCTATGGCTGTCAGCAAAATGAAAATGATTCCGAGCGCATCCGTGGTATTTTGGCGGCTTCCGGCTACGGCTTTTGCGAAAAACCGGAGGAGGCGGATCTCATTATCTATAATACCTGCGCCGTGCGTGAAAATGCGGAGCTGCGGGTGTTCGGCAATCTGGGTGCGCTTAAAATTATCAAGCGGAGAAAGCCGGAGCTGATTATCGGCGTCTGTGGCTGTATGATGCAGCAAAAGCATATTGCCGAGCAGATCAAAAGAAAATATAAGCATGTCGATCTTCTGTTCGGCACGCATACGCTCTATACCTTGCCGGAGCTGCTCTGGCAGGTGGTGGAAAAAAAGCAGCGCAGCATTCATATTGTAGATTCGGACGGCAAAATTGCCGAGAATATTCCGATTGTGCGTGCTGAGGGTGTAACTGCATATATTTCCATTATGTTCGGCTGCAATAATTTTTGTTCATATTGTATTGTGCCCTACGTGCGCGGTCGCGAACGCAGCCGTGACGCGGGCGATATTTTAAACGAAGTCCGCGATGTTGCCCAAAAGGGCTATAAGGAAATTATGCTTCTGGGGCAAAACGTCAATTCTTACGGCAAGGATCTGGAAAACGGTCTTGATTTTGCAGAGCTTTTAAATCAGGTCAGCACCGTGGAAGGCATTGAACGCATCCGCTTTATGACCTCGCATCCGAAGGATTTTAG
>JAZSGM010000326.1:0-7352 GCA_045532715.1 Clostridia bacterium | reverse complement strand
CGAAGTATATGTAAAGAACGTAGAAGCAGGCGATGAGGTTACCGTTCCGGTAACAGTATCTTCCGGCGACCTTACACCGATTGTTATCTACGATGCAGGTGCAACATTTGTTGCTCCGATACAGGTTCCGCCGCTTGAAGATATTGAGGACGGCGAAATCGTTATTGAGGACGGAATCGTTCTGGCAACAGTGGTGGGTGACATTGTCGGCACACAAACGGTCGGCAGCGCAAAAATAATGCTCGACGGCGTAGCGGCAAAGGGCGATACACCGATTCTGGTTGCAGCGCTTGCACCGGGAAGGACGCTGAGCAATTTACTGCAAACCCTGACGAGCGAAGGCAGCGGCAATCTTGTGGCGGATGGCTTTGTTTTAGGTCTGACACAGGTGAAAGCAGATACGGACGGCAATTACACGGCAAGCGTTCTGATGCCGGCTACGGCAGCGAGCGGCGCGTATGAGTTTGTGCTGTTTGCAGGCGGAAAGACGACAAGCAAGACACTGCAGTATACTGCATATGCACAAATGGCAGAAGCCTACAATGCGATTGTGTGCGGTAAGAGCAATGCGTTTGAAAATGTAGAGTCAATTCTCAATACAGCGTCGATTTACAAGACGCTTTCTGCGGAGGGAAAGAAGGCGGTAAGGCTTTCTGTGCTCGCCGAGGATACAGTTCGTGCGCTGCCGGAAATTGTTTTGGCGGACGGCGTGTATAGCGGTCTTGAAAACATTCCGCTGCTTGCCGCAATCCTGGATACGCGTATTGCGGCGGAGGCGTTAAATGACGGTGCGGACGAAGCAGAGCTTTTCCTGCTCTGGGAGTACCTGCTGCCGCAGCCGGATGCACAAAGCGAGGACATTGTTGCTGTAGCGGCGCAGATTTATACGGAAGCGGCGCTCACGGCAGAGGGCAAGACGGGTGTTCGCGCAGCCATTTCGAATCAGGGCTATGAAACACAGATTGTGGATGGCGAGCAAATCTCCGTAAAAACGCAGATCCAGAAGGATTTTGCGGAAGCGGCTTTTGTTGCGCTGATCAATCAATCGGTGCTCGATGGCGCGTATGCAATGCCTTATGTAGAGAAATACATTGCCGCCGGTTGTCTGAGCGGTCTGAGAGTCGAGGTAGATGACACGGTGCTTTCGGCAATCATGAAAATGGGCAATGTCGAATCCTATGTGGATTTTGTAGAAAGTGTCAATGGCGTTGTACTGCACGAGGTTGCCGTTTTGCTTACGAACGTAAGTGCGCTTGACGGTGATACCGTAACGGTTGAGCTTGTGCTTGGCGAAAATGAAGGCTTTGCGGATCTCGGTCTTGAAATAGACTATGACAGTGAAGCTATGACGCTGACGGATGTGACGCCTGTCCTGGAAAAGGGGAATTACACCGCTGCAGAGTATTTGACGGTGAAGCCGTATAACCTCGGCTGGAGCAATACGGAGGATATTACGACGACCGGTACCATTGCCAAGCTGACCTTTAAGGTAAACGAAGGCGCGCAGCCGGGCGCATATCCGATTACGGTAAGCTACTACAAGGGCAGAAACGGCAATTATACAGACGGTATTGATGTAAACTACGATGCAACGTATATCCCGCTTGCGGTTTCGTACAAGAGCGGCAGCATCACGGTGCTTGACCACCTGCCGGGCGATGTAAACGGCGACAGAGCACTCAACAACAGAGATGCTGCGGTGCTCCTGCGTTATCTTGCGGGCTGGACGAGCGTAACGGTGCAGGAAGCTGCACTGGATATCAACGGGGACGGTACGGTCAACAACAAGGATGCAACAGCGCTTCTGCGTTACCTCGCCGGCTGGGATACAGAGATTTATTAATAATTTGCACGAATAGCAAGCACTGCAGCGGCGGTGCTTGCTATCTGTGATTGTAAGCAGAATGTGAAGAAGGAAAAGCGATGAAAAGGATGCCTGATAAAATACTGGCCGCGTTTTTGTGTGCTGTTTTGTGTCTGGCGCACTTCGGTGTGTACGGCTTTGCGGCGCAGACGAGCGGCATCTGCGGAGCACAGCTGACCTGGACGCTGGATGCGGATGGTACGCTGACGGTGGATGGCGTAGGAGAGATGTACGATTACGAAGCGGGTACCGCGCCCTGGTGGACGGAGGAGCGGTTCATGGAAGGTGCAATTAAGAGGATTGTGCTTTCGCCGCAAATCACTTATATCGGCGCGTACGCATTTTTCGGCTGTGACTGTGTTGAGGAAATCTGCCTGCCTGCGGCGTTGGCCGGCATCGGCGATTTTGCGTTTTATTACTGCAACGGTTTGCAGCAGGTGCAGCTTCCGGCGGCGGTTGCCCGGATTGGCACCGGGGCATTTGTATGGTGCGGTCGGGTGGAACGCTACACGGTTGCTGCGGAAAATGATGCCTTCAGTGCAAGGGACGGACATTTATTTACGAAGGATGAAAAAACACTTGTGCGCTATGCGCAGGGGAAAGCGGATACGGCTTATACCGTGCCGGAGGATACAGAGCAAATTGCCGCCTATGCCTTTGGCAGCTGCGATATGCTTCAAAGCATACGTCTGGGCGATCAGGTGAGCGCCATTGGTGATTTTGCGTTTTTTGACTGCAATGCACTTTCGGAGGTGCAGTATGCCGGAACGCGGCAGCAATGGACAGCGATGCAGATTGCAGAAAACGGTAATGCGGCTTTCACGCGCGCAGCAAGATGGTACAATGCCGCATCGGTACAGACGCGCAGTCTTGCCGGTGATGTCAATGGAGACGGTCGCATAAACAATAAGGACGTGGTGCTTCTTTTGCGTTACTTAAACGGCTGGACGGATGTGGACTGCATTGAAGCTGCACTGGATCCGGACGGCAGTGGGCAGACGGAAAGCAGAGATGCCATTTGCCTGATGCGCTATCTGCTGGGGCAGGATATTGAAATACTGTAATGTAAGTGAGGAATAAAAAAGTCGGTGTGCTTTACAGCACAACGACTTTTTTTGTATGTGTTTTTGTAGTGCAGACTACCGTATGCAAAAGCTTTTCTCAATACTTTTTACTGAGCAGCGAATGTTCGGTCTCCTTAATCGATTCAAGCGCCTCTGCAGAGCGGTTGTACACAATATAGAAATACAGCGCGTCGATGATGGCGAGCTGTGCGATACGCGAATTCAGAGCCAAAATGTTATACTGCGTTTCATCCGCCGAGGTGGCAAGCACAATGTCCGCGTGGCGCAGAATCGGGGACTTGCCGCTGTTGGTAATCGCAATCGTGGTCGCACCGTGCGACTTTGCGATCTGCAGGGCCTCAATGATATCCTTCGACGAGCCGGAGTGCGAAACCGCAATCGCAACATCGTTTTCTTTAAGATGCGAGGCGGCAATCATCTGCATATGATTGTCCGAATATGCCACGGCATTTAATCCGGCGCGCAGTAGCTTATGGCTCGCGTCGAGTGCAACGGAGGCGGAATTGCCGAGACCGAAGGTGACGATTTTGTTTGCACTGCAAATCGCCTGCGCCGCCTTGGACAGGCTGTCTGCTCTGAGTGATTTTTTCGTTTTCTCAAGCGAGCAGTAAATATCGTTGCACACCTTTTCATAGATTTCGTAGGCAGTATCCTCTGCGGTGATGTGTGTCGATATGGCACTACCGCCACTTTCAGAGGCGAGCGAAATTTTTAATTCCTGATAGCCCGACAGTCCCAGACGCTTGGAAAAGCGCACGATCGTTGCCTCGCTGCATTTACACTGCTCAGCAAGCTCGACAATGGAAAGCGAAATGATTTTGCCCGGGTTTTCGAAAATCCAGTCCGCAATCTGCTTTTCTGCTTTGCCCATTTCGTTATACAGGAGTTTTATATTCAGTGAAGTTTTGTCCATAAATCTACCTCGAATATGAAAATTTTTTTCGTATTTATTATATAGGAATAAATGGCATTTGTCAAATGTGGGGGAGAATAAAAAAAGCCTTCCCCTTGAGGGGAAGGTGGCAGCGTTAGCTGTCGGATGAGGTGAGGATGTGGTTTAATATATCTTGGCACACATTATCAAATCGTGTTTGTATTTCTGAATTTGTATATCTTAATACTTTTATACCTAATGCGTTCAAATAGGAATCTCTTGTTATATCCGCTTCTTTGTTTTTATCTTCATAATGCTGAGAGCCGTCTAATTCAATAACAGTTTTTGCGGATGCAATATAAAAATCAACAATGTATTTGCCGATTCCTTTTTGCCTGTTTACGGTGACGGGGAGTGTCTTTAAGAAGTCATACCACAAATGACGTTCTTCTTTTGTCATATTTGTTCGCAGTTGTTTTGCATTGTGCGTCAGTTTTGGGTTGTGCAATATATTTGTTTTACTCATTTTATCACCTCATCAGTCACCTTTGGTGACAGCTTCCCCTCAAGGGGAAGCCTTTTTTATTTGCATTATAGCATTTTCTTGAAAAGTTTTCAATTCTCCAAAGAAAATATCAACTATTTTATAAAAACATATTGAAATAATTTTCACGATATGATACAATAGCTGTGTCTGAATTGACTTAAAAATGAAAATAATTTTCAGAAGAGGTGGAATACATGCTGGATTTTAGAGTGAAAATCGGCTTGGTGCCGGTTGTACGTGACTTGTTTGACTTTGCAACGCGTAAGGGTATCTTTGAGCCGGCGAAAGGTGTGGAAAACAAAGACAAGGTTTTGCCGTTTATTTACAAAAACTTCGCAGACGAGAAAACCGAGTTTTGCGACCTGGCGTGGCTCAATGATTTAGGCGTGCTCTACAAAAACACGGATGTGGACAAGGTGTGCGACTATTTCAAGGCTGAAAAGGTCGATGCCATCTTCATCATCAACTGCAACTTCGGTAACGAAGAGGCTTGCGGTCAGCTTGCAAAGAAGCTCGGCGTGCCGGTGCTTTTGTGGGGGCCGCAGGATATGGTGTTTGAAGAAAACGGTCAGCGCTATACCGACTGTCAGTGCGGTTTGTTTGCCATCAGCAAGCAGCTGCGTCGCTATAAACTGCCGTTTACCTACATCGAAAACTGCCCGGTAGAGGCAGAGGTATTTTCTGCAGGCGTAAAGAAGTTTATCTCTGTTGTGACGATGGTGAAAAACTTCAGGGATTTGCGCATCACGCAGGTCGGCACGCGACTGACACCGTTTAAGAGCGTTATGTACAACGAATTGGAGCTGACGGAAAAATTCGGCTTTAACATGAACAACTACAACATGGCGCAGTTTGCTGATAAGTTTAACAAGGCACTTGCCTCTAAAGCAGGCGAGCTTGTGATGGACTTGGATAAGCTGAAAAAAGACTACGATGTTGCAGGCTTGGATGATGAAACCTTAACGAGAATGCTCGCGTTTGTGTATACGTATATCGAAGTATTTAACGAAACGGATGCAGACGTGCTTGCAAGTGAGTGCTGGACGAGCATGCCGCTTGCGTTTAACGCAAATCCGTGCCTTGCGATGAGCATACTCTACGACCTCGGCTATCCGGTCGCCTGCGAGTCGGACATTCACGGTGCGATTACCTCGGCGCTGCTTTTATGTGCATCGCGCGGCGAGCACAAGCCGACGTTCGGTGAATTTACCGTAAGACATCCGGAGAATCCGAATGCAGAGCTATTATGGCACTGCGGACCGTTCCCGTATTCAGTCAAGGACCCGGACAGCAATGCACGACTGTTTAACACGAAGCCGAGCTTTAACGCCAAGGACGGCGAATACACCATCGCGCGCTTCCAGGCGGATGCCGGCAAATACACCTTGCTTTGCGGTGAGTATAAGACATGTGAAGGTCCGCTCACCTTCGGCACATATATGTGGGCAGAGTTTAAAAACTGGCCGAAGCTGGAAAAAAAGCTCATCGAAGGACCGTACATTCACCATATGGTGGAGGCGTACGGCAAGTATGCGGATTTGATGGAAGAATTCTGCAAGTACATTCCGGAGCTTACATTTGACCCGTTAGAGGATTAAAAAAGAAAAGGAGATATAAACCATGACAGACTTTTTGTTTGATATGATTGCATCCGAATTGGAGGATGCGGTGGGCAGAGAAAACTGCTCGACCAAAACGATTGATAAGCTGACGCACAGCGTCGACTACTTCTGGCTGTCGCGTATGTGGGCAGACCGCGGTCTGCGTATGCCGGAGGGTGCATTTATCGTTGCCCCGAAGGATGCAAAGGAGACTTCTGCGGTATTAAAGATTGCAAACTACTACAAAATCCCGGTAACCACATGGGGCGCAGGCGGCGGTACGCAGGGCGGCGCAATTCCGGTATGCGGCGGTATTGTGCTCGATACCAAGCGCATGAACAAGATTTACGACATTAACGAAGACGGCATGTACATCGAGTGCGGTACCGGTGCAATTTACAAGCACATCGAGTGGGCTGCAAACGAGCGCGGCTATGCAACCATGCACTATCCGTCTTCTTTAACCTGCTCGACGGTCGGCGGCTTTTTGGCACATCGCGGTATCGGCGTATCTTCCACCAAGTACGGTAAGATTGACGATATGGTGCTCCAGATGGAGGTTGTACTGCCGAATGGTGATATCATCGAAACCTCGCCGGCACCGAAGCATGCTGCAGGTCCGGATTTAAATCAGATTTTCATCGGCTCCGAGGGTACACTGGGTGTTATGACCAAGGCACAGATGCGTATTTACGAGCAGCCGGAATCCAGACAGTTCAGAGGCTTTTTGTTCCACAATATGACCGATGCATTCAAGGCAGGCCGTGAGCTTTTACAGAAGTTTAAGCCGTCCGTAATGCGTCTTTACGATGAAGCGGAAACCGTTTCCATCATTAAAAAGATTGTCGGCGTGGAAAAGAAGGGTGCGTTTATGAACATCGCCATTGAGGGCGTGAAGGAAATTGCTGACCTCGAAATGAAGATTTTGCTCGACACCTTCAAAAAGTACGGCGCAGAGGATTTGGGCAGCGAGTACGGCGAAAAATGGTGGAAGGAAAAGATTACGTTCTTCTATCCGGGCCACATGATGGATATTCCGCAGTGCTTCGGTACAATGGACACTATCGCACCGTATGACAAGATTGAAAAGATTTACTGGGAAATGAAGAAGGCAATCGAGACAAACTTCCCCCAGGCAAAATTCATTGCTCACTTCTCTCACTGGTATGAATGGGGCTGCATGATTTACGACCGATTTATCGTTGACGGTAAGGACGTTCCCAGAGATCCTCACGAAGCATTCAGACTTCATCAGGCAATCTGGAACTGCGGCGTAAGAACAGCTCTTGCCAACGGCGGCGTTGTAAACGGTCACCACGGCGTAGGCATCAAGCTCGGCCGTCTTATGAAGGAACAGTACGGTCCCGCTATGCAGGTATTT
>JAZSGM010000044.1:0-17890 GCA_045532715.1 Clostridia bacterium | reverse complement strand
ACGAGGAATTTTGTCGGAAAGAGAAACATAAAAATCTGCATCATACTCGCGTATAATGCAGATTTTTTGTGCACTATTTTCGGTAAATTACCGGCTAAAACCGATTTCTCCCTAAGTGAAGGCGCCCTTCTGTGAAAGGCTTCTTTTTTATTGCAGTTCAACTGTAATTTTGCCTTGCACTACTTCTTTTTCGTGCACACCCTTGCCGGAGAAAATCTCTGCCGGTGGGATACCTAAAATATCCTCAAGCAGAACAATCAACGGTGCACTTGCCCACGGGTGGCAAAGACTGGTGTTCCACTTCTGTTCCTTGCCCCAGGCTTCAAAGCAGGTGGTTGCGCCCTCGCGCAGCATATTTACCCAGCCGTGCTCCGACTCGTTTAAGATGAGCGCAAGCGCATCCTCCCACGCGCCGATTTTGCAAAGCGCCTTTAAGACGAAAAACGAAAACTGTACACCGCAGTTTAAACCTTTTTCGAGAATCAATGCTTTCAGTGTGTCGATGGATTCTTTCGGTGCGATGCCGACAAAGAGCGGCAAGGCAATCGAGTGCAGTGCGGTGTGCGTATGTGCTTCATCGTCATAAAACAGCTTTGTTTTTGCATCGTAGAAGGCGTTTATATATGCCGAAGTGAGCGCTGCGGATTTCTTTTCTGTGTCGATGCCGAGGATTGCGGCAAGTTTTTCCGCACATTGGTTTGCACAGATGTAGAATGCGTTAATTACATTATGCACCGGCACACATTCGGGATTGTTTGCTGTGTCGATTGCGTAATCGTCACGCAAATTTTTCGGCCAGTCAACTAAATTCCACTTCTCTGTCACATTTTCCAAAAGTCCGTCTGTTCGCTCGTGACGTGCAAAGTAGGCTAAAATGCCTTCAACGGTCGGATAGAGTGCACGTACGGTATCCAAATCTTTGGTTGCGTTGTAGTAGTGCAAAACCTGCAATGGATACTGCAGAGAAAAATCTGCAATTTCCTGCATAAAGCTACCCGGTGCAACCGCCATAATGCCGTCGCAGATGCAGGCGGAGTCTGCAAAGTCAAAGAGTGTCTTTTTATACATTTCCGCGTTGCCGGTTAAGTACAGATGCGAAAGACCGGTTACGGTGAAATCGCCGAGATACTGTCCCTTTTCACGGCTCGGGCAATCTAAAAAGCCCTCCTGCGCGCCGTACTTTACGCCGTTTTTGCAAATGCCCCAAATGTCTGCCAGGTGCGGAATGTCCGTCTTGATTTTGGCATGCGCCGTAAACGGTGCGTGGCGCACAATCGCCATAAAAGAATAGGGGACAAATACGTCGCTGTCACATTCTACCTGTGCGTATCTGAATGCTTTGTAGTCGAAAAATTCACACTCGTCCTCGCCGCCGGAGAGGGTGCATTCTTCGTAATATTTACAGTTGCAGCGCATTTCATAGCGGATTGTGCCGTCTTCATTTAATTCCTCGGCGTGCTTGATGATGACCTTCTGTCCCGGCGCTCCCTTTGCTTTAAAATACAGCTGTCCGGTGATTTCCGTGCCGAAATCCAAAAGGTAGGTTGCCGCGCCGATTTGCGTGATTTGCGCAGGCTTCATGTTATAGACCGAAAGCGGTGTTGTCGGATTTTCGCTAAGCTGCCATTCCGGGTTTGGGACGCGTACGGCAGCTGTAAAACCGAGCCTGCCGGTCGTTTTCCAGGTTAAATCCTTTTTGGCAAAGTCGATGTTTTCCAGATACTGCGTTTCGTAGCCAATGGTTTCACCCGAAAATTCTTCAGCGTATTTGTACAGCCAGCTCTCGTCCGTTTCAAAGGCGAGCTTGCTGTCTTCAAAAACCTGCGCCCACAGGCCCATACGGTTGTCACCGCTGTTCCACACGCGGTTGATTTTGCCCTGATAGTACACATGCACGGCGATGCGGTTTGTACCGTCTTTGATATACGGTGTGATGTCTGCTTTGCTGTATTTATAATGGGCAGGGTACGCCGGGGCAGGTCCCTGACAAACAAACCTGCCGTTGACATAGAGCTTGTAGTAATCGTCGGCGGTGATGCTGATTTCATATTTGTTGCCGCTTTGCACGATAAAATCCTTTATGAACTGAATATGCACATTTTTATATGCACTTTCCTCTGTTTGCTTTTCGCCGAGTTCTTTATGAAAAACGTTGATTGGCTTTAAATTTTCAAATTCTTTGGTTGTAATCCACATTCTGTTCACCTCAAGGCAATTATAGTACAGTTTTGTATAAAATTCAATTGTAACTTGCAATTTTGTGTGAAAAAGAAAAGCGGCATCCGCCTCAAGCGGACACCGCATTTTTTTTAAAACATCTTTTTGATTTTCATATAAACGGTTGCGACCAGACTTAAAACAACCGAAATGCCGAGCACAATCCAAAAACCGTACGGATTGCCTTCGAGCGGCACAGGTACATTCATACCCCAAAGGCTGGCAATTAAGGTCGGGATGGTTAAAATAACCGTGATAATCGTCAGCGCTTTCATAAACACATTTAAGTTGTTGGAAATGACCGAGGCAAACGCGTTCATTGTACCGGATAAAATATCGCGGTAGATGGTACACATTTCCATTGCCTGCTTGTTTTCAATAATAACATCTTCGAGCAAATCCGTATCGTCCGGATATTTGCGGATAAAGCTCATACGCAACAAGCGCTCGAGCACCACCTCATTGCCTTTTAAGGAGGTGGAGATGTAGACCAGGCTTTTCTCTAACTTGAGCATAGAAATCAGCTCTTTGTTTTTCATGGTTTTGTGCAGCTCTTTTTCCAGATCGCTGCTGCGTTTGTCAATTCTGCGCAGCAGGTGCAGAAATCTTGCCGCATTGCGGTAGAGCATCTGCAAAACAAAGCGACTGCGCTTTTTTGTGGAAAAGCCGCGCACGAAACCGTTTTCAAAATCGTTCATCAGCGGCGTGTCCTTTAAGCAAACGGTGATGATGCAGTTTTCCAACAGTACAATGCCGAGCGGTAATGTCGTTACGTCGGCATCGCCGTCCGGTGCATCCAGAAGTGCGGTGTCTACAACGATGAGCGTCTGCGCCTCTTCTTTTTCAATACGCGAGCGTTCCTCTTCGTCCAATGAGGCGCGCAGAAAATCTGCTTCAACGCCGGTGTGCTCCATAACCCACTTTAGCTCCTGCGCATTCGGCGCAGTTAAATGAATCCAGCAGTCATCCACAAACTCGGTATACGTATTGATTCTCTCGTTATCCGTTCTGTAAATACTGAGCATAAAAATACCTCACTTTCCGCAGCTGCATACGAAAAATGAGGTATGGTCCGTCTAAGCCTTGTTTAAAAGGCAGGTACACACATACCGCGCAGGCAACTGCATAAAATTTTCAATTGTCGACTATCGCCAGGGCCTGCGTCCATGGTGTGTTTACCTCCTTGATAGATTTTGCGTTACACGCACATATTATTATACGCCTGTGTAAAGTTTTTTGTCAATAAAAATTTGAAGCGTTGGTGTTTACTTTGCATTTGCAGTGTGCTAAAATAGCAATAAGAAAAAAGTGAGGTATGGGTTATGGTAATCAATCACGAAAAATATATGACTTTCCGCTGTCCGGAGTGTGGTCTCGGGAACGGTAAAATGCTCAGTATTTTTGAGCTTTCGGGCAAAAAAGAGCTGGAGGTAAAATGTGCCCATTGCGGCAATACGTGCGTGACAGTATCGCGTAAGGCGGATAAGCTGATTTTTAATGTGCTGTGCGTCGCGTGCATGGAGTGGCACACCTTTACGGTGCACCAGAAGTTTTTCTGGGGACAGAAGCTGACGAGCTTCCGTTGTCCGGTGACCGGCTTTGGCGTTTTGTGCATCGGCGAGGAGGAAAGCGTCAAAGCGGCGCAGAGTGAATTTGACGATGAAATGCTCGATATTTTAGGCGAGCTGGAGACGGATTTTGCGTCAGAAACAGGGGACGATTATCCGGGACCGGACAATGAGCGCGTGATGTTTGCGATTGTGGACAAGCTGTATCTGCTGTCGAAGACAGAGCGGGTAAGCTGTCCGTGCGGCAGCAAGGAAATCTTGTTTGATATATTAAATGACCGTGTGCATATTTTCTGCGAAACCTGCGGGCGCGATAAAGAAATTATGGCGATGACGGAGGAAGACTTAGAAAAAATGATGAAAACGGACGAGGTTTTGCTGGGAGGAAATGAAGATGAGTAACATTATGTATACAAAGGCGTATGATAGCACATTTTGGAACGAAGTGCGCTCAAGTGTAGCGTATAAGCCGTTTGTAGATGAGCTTATGGAAAAATACAAGGTGCATGCCGCTGAGCCGATTTTGGCGGACAGCTTTAAATTGTTCGATATGTTTCGTGCGTGCGGTAACCGAAATGTTTTTCAGGCGGCGTACTTTCATAAACGTCAGCGACTGGTGGTTAGCGCAATGCTTTCGATGATTTATCCGGATGAGCCAGCGTATCTGGAAATGTTGGAGGACATCATCTGGGCAATTTGCGATGAATATACGTGGTCACTGCCGGCGCATATTTCGTGGGCAGAGGATGAGCGCACGGATGTGGACTTGTTTGCATCGGAAACGGGCTATGCCCTTTCGGAGATTGTAACCATTTTAAAAGACAGACTGAATCCGCGCGTACACAAGCGTGTGTGTGAGGAAATACAGCGCAGAATTATCGAAAGCTTTGAATTGCGTGTGTATGATTGGGAAAAGTGCACGCACAACTGGGCGGCAGTTTGTGCCGGTAGTGTGTCTATTATTTATATGTATATGGCGCCGGAGCGCTATGCGGCAGTCAAGCCGCGCCTGCAGGCAACGATGGAGGGTTTTCTTTCGGGATATTCCGAGGACGGCATATGTTATGAGGGCATTGAATACTGGGAATACGGATTCGGTTTCTTTGTTGCATATGCACAGCGTTTGTATGAATTTACAGGCGGTAAAGAAAACTATTTTGCTCGTGAAAAGGTACATAATATCGGTGCGTTTCAGCAGATGGCGGATTTGGGCGGCGTTGCGGTGAGTTTTGCAGATACTGCAGGCGATGCACATACTGCAAGTCCGGCGATTTACGGGGTGCTGCAGCAGCATTATGATGACATTATTGTGCCGGATGAGAAGTTTTATGAGATTTTTGACCCTTGTGCACGATGGGGACGTGTATTTGATGCGTTTGTATACCTGCCGGAAACTAAAAAGGCTGAAAGCACAGACTATGAGCGCTTCAGCGCAGAGGCAGGCTTGTACACAAGACGCACGGAAAAGTATGGCTTTGCTGCAAAGGCAGGTACAAACGATGAGCCACACAACCATAACGATGTCGGCAACTTCATCTTTGCCGCCGGTGGCAAACAGCTTTTGTGCGATATGGGCGCAGGCGAATATGTAAGCGGTTATTTTGCAAAAGAGACGCGCTACAGCTTTTTGTGCAACTGCTCAAGAGGGCACAGTGTGCCAATCATCGACGGGAAATATCAGTCGTACGGCGCAAAATATAACGGAACGATGCAGCTGGAAAACGATTGTGTTACAATAGAATTCGGCAACGCCTATGAAACAGATGTGCGCGTAGTGCGTGCGTTCACGTTTGAAGAAAACGGTGTTGTGCTGAACGATGCTTTTGAAAAGCAGAGTGGCAAGGTCAGCGTGACGGAGCGCTTTGTGAGTATGATCAAGCCTGAGGTGAAAGCGGACGGTGTTTGGATTGAAAATCTGCGCCTGACCGCAAGTGCCGGTTGGCATGTCAAGGTAACGGAAGAAGGCTTTTCCGATCACTTTGCCGTACAAAGAGCAATATATCTGATCGATTTTGAAACAGAGCCGGAGAATAAGCTTGCTTTTGAACTGAAAGCAGAGATTTTATAAAGGAGATAGGTACTTTATGCATAAAGCGATGCATCCGAATGCAACGAAACCGGAATTTTGGGAAAGGGTGCGCACAGATGCGGCGTATAAGCCATATGTCGATGAGGCACTCCGCTTGTATGCAGAATACAAGGCAGAGCCGATTCTGGCGGATTCGTTTGCAAAATTTAATTTGTTTAATCTTACGGGCGACCGTGCCGAATTTCAAAGACCGTATTTCCGCAAGAGAAAACGGCTGAATGTCTGCGCGCTGCTTTCAATGATTTTCCCGGACGAGCCGGAATACATAGAGGCTTTGGAGGAAATTATCTGGGCGATTTGCGATGAATACACGTGGTCGCTGCCGGCACATATTTCCTGGGCGGAAGACGAGCGCACGGACATTGACTTGTTTGCCTCGGAAACGGGCTATGCGCTTTCGGAAATCATTACTGTGCTTTCGGACAGAATCCATCCGCGCGTGCATAAGCGCGTGTGTGAGGAAATACAGCGCAGAATTATTGATAGCTTTGAAACGCGCGTGTACGACTGGGAAAAATCGATACATAACTGGGCGGCGGTTTGCGCCGGCAGCGTATCGGTCACCTATATGTATATGGCGCCGGAGCGGTTTGAAAATGTAAAACCGCGCCTGCAGGCAACAATGGAGTACTTTCTTAGCGGCTTTTCTGACGACGGTATTTGCTACGAGGGCGCGAGCTACTGGATTTACGGCTTCGGCTTTTTCGTTGCTTATGCACAGCATTTGTATGATTACACGGACGGAAAAGAGAACTATTTTGTGCGCGAAAAGGTGCGCAGGATTGCGGATTTTGAGAAAATTACGAACCTCGGCGGCTTGCGCGTGAATTTTTCGGACAGCGGCGGCGACTGCCTTTTAACCAGTCCGGCAATTTACGGCGTACTGCAAAAGCACTATCCCGATATGTACATTCCGCAGCCGGAAACCTATGAAATTCTGGACGGCTGTGCGCGTTGGTGCCGCTACTTTGATGCATTTTTGTATTTGCCGGAGCAGAAGGAAACTGCGCCGATGGCCTATGAGCACTACAGTTCGCAGGCGGGCTGGTTTACGAAACGCACAAAAGCATACGGCTTTGCCGCAAAAGCAGGCACAAACGATGAGCCGCATAACCATAATGACATCGGCAATTTTATGTTTGCCGTAAACGGTGAGCAGATTCTGCGTGATTTAGGTGCAGGCGAGTACGTGAAGGGGTATTTTGCCAAAGCAACGCGCTACAATTATTTAAGCACCTGTTCACGTGGGCATAGTGTGCCAATCATCGACGGTGCATACCAGTCGCCGGGCGCAGAATTCAAGGGCACAATGACATACGAAAACGGCATTGTTACCGTAGATATGAGCGATGCCTATGCTGTAGATGTAAAAGCAGTGCGCGCGTTTGAATTTGGTGAAAAGGGTATTCTTTTAAAAGATGAATTTGACGGCGCAACGCGCGTAACAGAGCGGTTTATCACAACGATTGTACCCGAAGTGAAGGCGGACGGCGTATGGATTAAAAATGTACGCCTGGCGGCAGGCGAGGGTTGGAGTGTTCAGGTGAATGAGGAAAGCTATGCAGACCACTATCGCGCGCAAACAGCGGTTTATCTGATTGACTATACTACAGAGCAAGCACGTTCATTTGCATTAAAAATTGAAATTCTGTAAAATAGGAGTGGGTATGATGAATAAGGCAATGCATCCGAAAGCGATTGATCCGAAATTCTGGGAAACGGTGCGTACAAGTGTGAAGTACAAGCCGTTTGTAGACGAGGCACTTTCTTTGTACGAAGAATATATGCAAGCCCCGATTCTGGCGGAAAGCTTTGCAACCTTTAAGCTGTTTGAAGAAACGGGAAACCGCGGCCTTTTTGAAAAACCGTACTTTTTAAAGCGTAAGCGCCTGAATGTGTGTGCAATTCTTTCGATGATTTACCCGGACAGGCAAGAATATATGGAAAGCTTAGAGGAAATTATCTGGGCGATTTGCGATGAGTATACCTGGTCATTGCCGGCGCATCTTTCGCATGCATTTGAAAAAGATGCTGACCGCATCCACATTGACCTTTTTGCGGCGGAGACCGGCTATGCGCTTTCGGAAATCATTTCTGTATTAAAGGACAGAATTCATCCGCGCGTATATAAGCGTGCGGTAGAAGAAATTGACCGCAGAATTCTAACAAGCTTTGAAAACACGCCGGGCTTTAGCTGGATTGGCGGACACTCCAACTGGGCGGCGGTTTGCGCCGGGAGCGTCGGTGTAACATTTATGTATATGGCACCGGAGCGCATTTTGAAGATAAAGCCGAAAATTGACTACACAATGGAAACCTTTCTGGAAGGCTTTTCCGACGACGGCATCTGCTTTGAAGGCGTGGGCTATTGGAACTATGGCTTCGGCTTCTTTGTGGCTTATGCACAGCATTTGTATCTGTTTACTGCGGGGAAGGAAAACTATTTTTTGCGCAAAAAGGTGCGCAGAATCGCCGATTTTCCGAACATTACGGATTTGGGCGGTATCACCTTAAGCTTCTCCGACAGCGGCGGCAGCAAAGTGACCGGCAACGCGGCAATCAGCGGTGTGCTGCAGCAGCACCATCCGGATATCCGTTTGCCGGCGCCGGAAACTTATATGATTTTGGACGGCTGTGCGCGATGGTGCAGATATTTTGATGCGTTTATTTACCTGCCGGAGCAGGGCAAAAAGGCGGACGACACCTTTGAGCACTACAGCCCGACAGCCGGCTGGTTTTTAAAGCGCAGCGCAAGCTACGGCTTTGCCGTAAAAGCGGGCACGAACGGCGAGCCGCACAACCATAATGATGTCGGAAACTTTATCTTTGCCGCAAACGGTAAGCAGCTTTTGCGCGATTTAGGTGCAGGGCTGTATTCGAAGCAGTATTTTGCAAAGGACACGCGCTATGACCATTTGTGCAACTGTTCGCGCGGGCACAGCGTACCGATCATCGACGGCAAGTATCAGTCTGTGGGCAAAGAATTTGGCGGTACAATGACCTGTGAAAACGGCGTTGTAGTGATGGAACTTGGCGGCGCATACGATACGGATGTGCGCGCGGTGCGCGAATTGACCTTTGCAGAAAAGGCTGTCACCTTAAAAGATACATTCGAAAAGCCGGGTGGTGAAGCAAGTGTAACTGAGCGCTTTATCACCACCATAAAGCCGGAGGTGAAAGCAGACGGCGTGTGGATTGAAAACCTGCGCTTGACGGCGTGTGCTGGCTGGAAGGTGGAAATCAACGAGGACTTGCACTATGGGCATGCTGCGGAAGAAATACCGGTATATTTTATCGACTATCAGACGAAAGCGGCACGGAAGCTTGCCTTTGAATTGAACATGGAATTAAAGTAAATGCAAAAAGAGGACATAGGGCGTGCGTCTTAGGGCGCCTTCGCTCAGGTCCTCTTTTGTATTTATTGACAAGGACTGACCAAAGTGATAAAATAACTTTTGTTACTTGGGAAGGGGAACGGTATGAGCAAAGCAGAGAAGATCATTCACAATGTATTAGATAAAGTCAAAGTGGACGCGAACAGAAAAGTGCGCTTTCCGCTGCTGCGCCGCACCGTGGTATTTTTAATTATGCCGCTGGTGCTTTTAGCGGTTTTGGAGCTGATGCACTTAACGAACGGTAATGCGGTTTTGCTGTTTTTTTCATCTCCGTATTTTCCTGTAAAGCTGCTGATTTCCTATGCGTTTATTTTGTCGGTTCAATGGTTTTTATGGTGCATCACGCAGCATACGTTTACGGCGGTGTGTATCAATACCGCGCTGTTTTATGTGCTCGGCTTTGCAACCGAGGTTATGATTTCGCTGACCGGTGATCCGCTGCTGCCGACGGATATTCTGCTGATTGGTGCGCTGGATACGATTACGAGCTTTGTACGCATTCCGTTTGTGCCGTTTGCGGTTGCAGCGAGTGTGGTTGCGGTGTTTTCCTGCATTGCCTACTTCGTGTGGCACAGACGTGCACAACGACCGAAGATGAAGCTGTGGATGCGTCTTTGCTGTATGGCGCTCGGTGTGGCGTTTTTTGCAATCAATATTTATTATGTATGTGTCGATTATGATTTTCGCCGCGGTACCTTAAATCAACTGGATGTACAGATTGCGGCGTTTAATCCGGTGGATGATTATCGGAAAAACGGCTTGATTTTAGAGTTTTTTCCGCGCATCGGCGATATGTTTGTCGATGAAATGGACGGTTACACCAAAAGCAAAATTGAAATAGTTGAAGATGCCTTTGCCGGTGAAGAATACTTTGCGGCGGGCGACGTGCAGCCGAATGTGATTTATATTCAGAATGAGGCGCTCTGGGACGTCTATGAAATGGAGCGCACCGCATTTAATGTAGATCCGATGAAGCATATGCGCAAAATCGGCAGAGAGAAGAACGGGCGGTTCGGGAAAATGGCAACCAGTGTGTTCGGCGGCGGTACCTGCCTGCCGGAATTTGAAGCCATTACGGGACTGAATTGCCGCTACCTGCTCAGCTATGGCTATCCGTATGTGCAGTACATTACCAACAAAACGCCGTCGATTGTATCGACCTTTAAAAATAACGGCTATCAGACGGTTGCATTTCATCCGTACCATAAGAATTTTTACAGTCGTAACCGTGCGTATCCGCTGCTGGGCTTTGATGAATATTACGGTATGGAGGATATGGACGCGCCGGAAAAATCCGGCTGGTATATCTCGGATATGGCGGCGACGGATTTTATCATCGAAACCTACGAAAAAAAGAAGGAAGACGGACCGCTGTTTATGTTTACGGTCACGATGCAGAATCACGGCGGCTACACGCCGGCACGTTATGAAAATTATGATGTGAAGGTGGACAATCCGGGCTTGAATGCGGAGGATAGCGCATCCTTGCTTGATTTTACGCAGGGCGTATATGAGGCGGATCTTGCCTTTAAGGCACTGGTGGATTATTTCAGAGAGGTGGATGCGCCGACGGTGATTGTTATGTACGGTGACCATTTGCCGCTGCTGAGCATTGAAGGACGTGCATACCGCGAGGGTGGTTATGTGGAAAATGTATTGCCGTTTGACAGCACCGAACACGAGCAGCTGCACGAAACACCATACGTGGTCTGGGCAAATTACAAGGTCAATCTGAAGGGATTTGACAAAAAAATCAGCGCCGGTAAAATCGGACTTGAGCTGATGCGCCTGAGCGGACTTGCTGAGGTGCCGCCATACTTTAATGCACTTTATGCACTCTATGACGCTTTGCCGGTTGTCAACCCGTATTTTATCTACGACAAGCAGGGCAATAAGCTGGAGGAAGTGCCGGAGGCGCTTCGCGCAACGGAGAACGCATTTAAATATATTCAGTATGATTTACTGCACGGCAAGCATTATGTGCAGCATTAAAAAAAGGGCATATGCCCTTTTTTATTTTTTCAGATACTGCGTCGGAGATGCGCCGGTGATGCGTTTAAATACGGTGCTGAAATAATTCTGGTCGGCAAAGCCGAGCGCGTGTGCAACTGCTTTGCTGGTACTGCCGCCTTTGAGCATTTCGGTTGCGCGGGCAATTTTTAAATGGTTGACATAGTGCATCACGCCTGCGCCGGTGTATTTGTGAAACAGCTTTTGCAGACCGACCGCGCTGATGCCGAAGGTGTCGGCAATCTGCGAAACGCATTGCAGCGCCGGCAGGTTTTCGTTGATGTATGCCGCAACGGAGGAATAGGTCTGCGCGGCGGCAGAGATGCGATGGGTTTGTACATCTGCGCTGTTGGTGAACAGACGCAGTAAAAACAGCGTCAGCGTTTCAAAGCTGCGCTGTGCCTCGAGTGCGCAACCTTCAATCAGCTTTAAACGGTAGTTTTTCCAGAGAAATGCCTTTTTTGCCATACGCCAGGCATCTGTCAGAAGTGCTTCTTCTGCTGAGGTGAAGGCAAAGATTTTGCGGTCGAGCGCCGGAAAGGCATCGGAGAGGAAGGAAAATACCATAATGGTCGGGGTTGTCCCCTCGGCGGCGCGTACACTGTGAAATTCCATTGGTGCGTGCACAATTGCGCTGCCGGCGGAGAGGGTGAAAACCTCTGCGCCTGCCGTGATGCTGACGCTGCCGCTTAAAACGCAGACCACCTCGTGAAAGTTGTGCGTCTCGCCGGAAAAAACGAAGTCTCTTCCGCATTCGCGAATGAAAAAGCTGAACAGACTGTTGATTTTCAGTTGGGGTTCAATTTTGCAAAAGTCGGACATGCATCTCACCTTTGTATACAAATTTAAATGTTTTATATAGAAATACCCATATACATTCTTTTTTATATATTTTATACTGTGTGTGAGAAAAAGTCAAGGAGGCTTTGAATTATGGGAAGATTAAAGGTTGTTATTATGGGTGCCGGCGGCAGAGGCTGCGGCTACGGACGTTTTTGCGCAGAGCATCCGGATTTGTATGAGGTTGTAGCGGTTGCAGAGCCGATTGATGCAAGACGCAACTATATTAAAGAGCTGCACAATTTGCCGGATGAAATGTGCTTTCTGGATTGGAAGGATTTAGCGGCGCAGGGCAAGATTGCGGACCTTTGCTTTATTTGTATGCAGGACGCAATGCACTACGAGCCGGCGCTTAAATGCATCGAGCTCGGTTATCACCTGCTTTTGGAAAAGCCGATGGCACCGACGCCGAAAGAGTGCCGCGAAATTACGGAGGCTGCAGAAGCAAAGGGCGTAAAGGTGCTGGTTTGCCACGTGCTCCGTTATACGGACTTTTACCAGAAGGTCAAGGATTTGATTGCAGAGGGTAAAGTCGGCGAGGTGATGAGCGTTGAGCACAGAGAAGGTGTCGGCAATACGCATCAGAGCCATAGCTTTGTGCGCGGTATGTGGAGAAATACGGCAGAGAGTGCCCCGATGATTTTGGCAAAATCCTGCCACGATATGGACCTTTTGCAGTGGCTTATGGATAAAAAGTGCGTAAAGACGCAGTCCTTTGGTCGCCTTTCACATTTTTGCAAGGCAAATGCACCCGAAGGTGCACCGGCGCGCTGCTTAGACGGCTGCCCGCATGAGGATACCTGCTTCTACAGCGTGAAAAAGCTCTATCTCGGCGAAAATGCGACCTTCTGGTTCCGCCGCGCGGCTACGGAGAATCCGAACCCGACCGATGAGCTTGTCATTGAAGCGCTCAAGACCGGCAAGTACGGCAGATGCGCTTATCAGTGCGATAACGATGTTGTCGACCACCAGACGGTCAATATGGAATTTGAGGACGGTTCGACCTGCGTATTTTCGATGAACGCATTTAACAAGGGCGGCAGAGTAACCCACATTATGGGCACGAAGGGCGAGCTGCACTGTGATGTTGGCACAAACACCATCGAGTACTATGATTTTGCAACGCGTGAAACCACAGTGCTGAGTAAGTCAGATATTGCGCGCTCGGTGGATATGGGCGACGGACACGGCGGCGGCGATGCCGGCATTATGTTTGCACTTTACGCGTATATCAATGATACCTACAAGGGCAACGCCATTTGCGAGCTGCGCACCTCGTATGAAAACCACTTAATGTGCTTTGCGGCAGAGGCTTCGCGCCTGACCGGCAAGGTTGTGGATGTTGAAGGTTTTGAAGATTAATTGAACAATAAAAATGCATCTCCGCGGGGAGATGCATTTTTTTTATAAAAACCTGTTGACAGGAAATAAATACCGTGCTATACTAACTGTACTAAGACAAATAATACAGTTGGGAGGTGAGTATGTGTTTAAGCTGGACTACAACGACCATCGACCGGTTTATGAGCAGATTAAAGAGAACTTCAAAACGCTGATTATGACCGGCGCTATGGCACAAGGAGAAGCGATGCCGTCCGTGCGTGAGCTTGCAGCGATTCTGGGCATCAACCCGAATACCATACAGCGCGCCTATAAGGAATTGGAGCAGGAGGGCTATATTCATTCGATGCGTGCCAAGGGCAGCTTTGTTGCACCACGGAAGAATACCATCAACGAACGCCGGAAGGAAGAGCTGCTTTTGCAGATGCAGGCGATTTTGTCGGAGCTGTCGTTCGGCGGTGTGGACAAACAGGAGCTTGAAGAGCTGATAGGGCAGTATTATGATAAGGAGGGAAATGAATCGTGATTCATGTAGAGAATTTGACGAAAACATTCGGTGACTTTACCGCGCTGGACGGACTTTGTATGCACGTGCCGCAGGGCAGTGTATACGGACTCGTCGGTCCGAACGGTGCCGGAAAGACGACACTGATTAAGCATATTGTCGGCGTGCTCCGGCAAAATGAGGGCAGCTTCACCGTTGGCGGCGAAGCCTTATACGAAAATATTGCGTGTAAGCAAAATGTGGTGTATATCCCGGATGATGTGTTCTTTTATAAATCCTATACCATCAAGGATATGAAAAAGCTGTATAAAAGCATTTATCCGCGCTTTAGTGATGAAAGATACGATAAGCTCAAGGGCGTATTCGGCATTGATGAAAATAAGCGCGTGATGCGTCTGTCGAAGGGAATGCAGAAGCAGGTGGCGTTCTGGCTCGGCATTTGTACAATGCCGCAGCTGATGGTGCTCGATGAGCCGGTCGACGGACTGGATCCGGTGATGCGCCGCCGCGTGTGGAATTTGATTTTGCAGGACGTTGCCGAAAACAAAACCACAGTGCTGATTTCCTCGCACAACCTGCGCGAGCTGGAAAGCGTGTGCGACCACGTCGGTATTTTGCATCAGGGCAAAATTGTGATTGAAAAGAAGCTCGATGACATCAAAAGCGATATACATAAGCTGCAGCTTGCGTTTAAGGGCGATATGCCGGCAGCGCTGTTAGAAAAGCTCCAACCGATGCATACAAGCGCGTTCGGCAGTGTGCATATGGTGATTGCACGCGGCAGCCTGGAGGCGCTGACGGCATGTATCCGCGCCTATGATCCGCTGATTATGGATATTCTGCCGCTGACGCTGGAGGAAGTATTTATTTATGAGTTAGGAGGTATGGGCTATGCGTTCCAAGATATCCTTCTTTAATAAAGGCTTGTTTTTTTCAAGCTTAAAGCGCTTTTCGTGGGCGTGCATACTGGAAACCATCCTTGTGTTTTTCTGTTTTCCGTTTAATCTGATGATGACGGATCCGACCTACACGTGGCTGAGGCGCTATACGGACATTCTGGCGCGCCACGGAGAGTATACGGTTTTGTCAAATCTGTCCATCTGTGTTTATGCGGTTGTGTTGGCTGTGCTGCTGTTTCATTATCTGCATCAGCCGAAAATGACAACGGCGCTGCACGGTCTGCCGGTGTCGAGAACGGTTTTGTTCGGCAGCACGTGTCTTGCCGGCATCGTGCTTCTGGTGGTGCCGGTTGTTATCAACACGCTGTTGGTGTTTGTGGTGAAGGCAACGATGAAAATTGGTGCATGGATTGTGGCGGAAAGTGTTTTGCGCTGGATGCTTTATGCAATTGCGCTCTCGCTTGTGCTGTTTGCCTTTTCTGCCTTTGTGGGCATGTTTGTCGGCAATCCGGCGGCGCAGCTTGTGTTTACATACATTCTGCATTTCCTGCCGCTGGCAGTCTTTGCCGGACTGATGGCACTCGGTCAGCTGTTTTTGCTGGGCTTTAGCGCAGACACAGACATTCCGAACTGGATTCTGGAGCTGCCGATGATGACGGTGATGCACGAGTTTACGAAGCCGTGCGGTTACTATATCCTACTGTTTTGCCTGCTGGCGATTGTGTTTTTTGCCTTTGCAATGCTTGCATATAAAAAACGTCCGCTGGAGCAGGCGGGGGATGTGGTTGTTTTTGGCTGGGTAAAGCCGGTATTTAAATACGGTGTCAGTGTTTGCTTTGCCGTTGCGGGCTTTTTGTACATTGCTGCCATCAGCGGTATGGACACACAGGAAAATATCATCGGCAATACAGTCATTGCGATGCTGTGGGCGCTGGTCGGCTTTTGCATCGCGCAAATGCTGATTGCAAAAACGTGGCGCATCTTCAGCGCCGGTAAGGAAATGCTTACGGTATGTGTTGCCATCGGTATTCTGTTTGTGATGTACCAAAGTGACATCACCGGCTTTGAGCAGCGTGTGGCTGCGCCGGAGGATGTGGCTTATGTGGAGCTTGGCGGCTTTTATGAATATCCGGAGTCACAAATCGTTTTAAAAGAGGAAGAAAGCATCCGTCTTGTAACGGAGCTGCACCGCGCAACCGTAGAAAAGAAGGGGAAGATTTCGGAGGGCAACTACGCGATCTATCTGCAGATCAATTACGTGCTGAAGGATGGCACTACACTCAAGCGTGCCTACAGCGCAGAAGCATCGCCGCAGCTGCGTGCCATTTACAACAGAAGGGAAGCCGTTCGCTCCGGACACTTTATGCTCTATGACGGCGCAGACCGCATTGTGAGTCTGCGTGTGCATTGGGACGGAGAGGACTACTTTATCAATGATAAAGAAACCCTGCTTGCGGCGCTGCGCACGGATGTGGAAGCGATGCAGTATGAGCCGTGGGGCGGCGATTATATCCGCATCGGCACAAATGAAAAGGGAATCGTGTCCACGGTAGAAGCACAGCCGGAGTTTAATCTTGAAATTGAAATGCTGCCGGATGCTGAAGAAGCGGACATCTATTATAACGGTTACCGTCATTACTATTATATTGAGCTTACGGCTGCAGAAACGCCAAATGCTTATGCAGTCCTGCAAGCCCAACTGCCGGAAATCAAGCCGGCGCAGCAAGAGTGAAAGCCTGTCTGCCCCCACAGACGGTTTCAAAAGCCATCGGACACCTGAGGGTGTTCGGTGGCTTATTTATATAACGAAACGGAATCGAGCAGGTAAATTGAAATGAATTGTATGCAGTACGGGCGCTTCTGTCTGCGGTGGCAGGGCTGCTGTGCCATTCGTGAAATGCTGTGGATTTAAGATTTTAAAAAAATCAAAAAAATTTTAAAAAAAGTGTTGACAAGCTGAAAAAGGTATGGTATCTTATTATTGTAATCATTACAAAAATGAAATGAAAACAAAAAAGCAGAGCGAGGTGAGACGAATGAACGCAGCAATGCTTCTCGAGGCAAAACAGATACGGCCTTCGGTTCTGCGCATTGCAGTGTTGGAGCATCTGATGCACACGACGGCGCATCCGACGATTGAAGAGATTTATCATATCCTGCATCCGAAGATACCGACGCTTTCCAAAACATCGGTCTACAATATTACAAAGCTTTTAACCGAAAAGGGCCTGCTAAAGGCAATCACCATTGACGAAAAGCAGATTCGCTACGATGCAGACGTCTCCATGCACGGACACTTTCTGTGTGAGCGCTGCGGGCGGGTGTCAGACTTTTCGCTCACCGGCATCAGCGACGGTGCCCTGGACGGATTTACCATCCGCACAAAAGAGGTTTATTATTCAGGCGTATGCAAAGATTGCCTGAAGGATGAATAAAAGAAATATTAAAATTAGAAGGAGAGCAGAATTATGAAAAAGTTTGTATGCAGTGTATGCGGTTATGTTCACGAGGGAGATGCAGCGCCGGCACAGTGCCCGGTATGTAAGGTTCCGGCTGAAAAGTTTAAGGAAATGCAGGAGGGCGCAGCGCTTGCAGCTGAGCACGAATACGGTGTATATGCCAAGACCGTAAAGAACAATCCGGATATTTCCGAAGAGGATAAGAAGTTTATTTTTGAGCAGCTCATGGCAAACTTCAACGGCGAGTGCGCTGAGGTTGGTATGTATCTGTGCATGGCAAGAATTGCACACAGAGAAGGCTACCCGGAAGTAGGTCTGTATTGGGAAAAGGCTGCTTACGAGGAGGCAGAGCACGCAGCTAAGTTTGCAGAGCTTTTAGGCGAAGACCTCGAGCCGAACATGAAGGCAACAACCAAGGATAACCTCCGCTGGAGAGTAGACTGCGAATACGGCGCAACCCAGGGTAAGTTCGACCTCGCAGCCTGCGCAAAGAAGAACGGCCTCGACGCAATCCATGACACCGTGCATGAAATGGCACGCGACGAAGCTCGGCACGGTAGAGGTTTA
>JAZSGM010000099.1:0-3887 GCA_045532715.1 Clostridia bacterium | reverse complement strand
ATTTCCGAAATCGGATTTTGGCTAACGACTTTAAACTTACCGCTGTATACGCCGTCTACAAATTCAGCCTTGATCCCCGTTAAATCCGCGATATATTCTGCAGAAAATGCCGGTGTTTTATCCGGGTTAATTACGCCCGCGCCGTACATAAACAATGCAGTTGCGTTGTTCTTTGCAAGCTTTTTCTGAATCTGCTTGCGCTCCTCGGTATCGAGATACAACGTATTTAAAAAGATATACAGTTTGTAGTCCGGCATATTTTCATCTGCCATATCGTTATGCAGATATCTGTCCATCGGGACGCCCGTGATGTCCGTTTCATAATTGCGGAAAAGCTCCACCATCTGTACGGTGGTCTGGTCGCTGATAACGTGGTAGCTTTCTTCGTCGCAAATCAAGGCAATTTCGCCCGGCTTACGGCGGTCATATTCATACGCACGCGCGGCAATCTCCTGCTGCTTTTTCAAAAGCGGGTAAATCTGCTCGTGCTTGTATCGCCCGCCGCCGACGTGCTGATCAAACCACCACGCCTGCGTATCCTGGCACACGTTTCTGCCAAACTCACGCTTCATAACGTTGTACGTATCTTCGATGTCGTACATTTCAAACAGATCTCGGTTCTGCGCATTTTCCATATGTGTGCGAACGTCGTCTTCCACAATGAACATCGCATTTTTCAGGCGGAACGAGTCGAAATTCTGTCTTTGCCCCGTATAGCCGCCCGGCTGACGGTTTTCATACACGCCCGGCGATGCAAGAAAGTCAATCTTGCCGGATTTTAATATTCGTTCCACCGCGCCGACATTGCCAAAGCCGAAAAATTTTGCAGAACCTGCCGAGCCATAGAAGGCGCCGGTCAGCTTGTCGGGGTATGCTTTTTTGACAAGGTTACCAAAATGCACAATCGAGTTGGCCGTACCGGTGTGCCACGCTCTGAAAAAGTCGAACACATCGCGGCGGCGGTCCATATCTATAAAATGACCGATGTTCGTACCGTTACACGGCATCGGCGGCTGCGGCGCCATAGAATACGTCGTCTGCGGATATTTAAGGTCGTAGTCTACGCCGTAGATAAAATAGCGTGCGTCGCAATCCGGGATTTGCGGATGCTCGATATCCGCGTTTTCATCCTGCCACGCTTTTCTTAAATTTTCATTGGTTTGATACTTTTCTTTCAGGTACGCGGAAAACTCGCGTCGAAACGCCGGCGATAAATCGGCGTAGACGTTGTCGTAGTCCGTGTCCTTTGTCGTAAACCATCCGCCGGAATCGGAATAGTTCGATTTGTCCGTATATTCCGTTGGCGTAAGATAATACCACTCGCTGGTACCGCCGGCCGCGAAAAAGCAACCGATGACTCTGTCGCCATACGGCGAATTTTTCACGCGTTCCAGCGTTTCCAACAAGGCTGCGCCGGCGTCATCGCGCCACTTTTGCGAGCTCATGGAATAAATTGCCGGATAGTCTGCAAGATAGGACTCCGTATGCAAATGCACCGATCTTTTCAAGCCGTCGCTGTAGGTCAGCGTTTCGCCCGGATTTTCTTCACACCACGACGGCGGCGCGTGCAGGCCTATGCGAAGCATAATATACGCGTCCGGCACCTCGCGCAAAAGGATTTCCGCTTCGTGGCAAAACTGCGCATACGCGCCCGGCTTGAGCCACTCCGTATCGCAAATGAGAAAATAAATCTTAATGCCGCTCTCTCCGAGCTTTTTATAATACTGCGCATCCACCTTCATATCATTAACGTTGGTCATACGAATCGTCGCCAGCATTGGCGGATAGACCTTCCCGTCGATAAAGATCGCAGGTGCGCCGTTGTAATCTTTCAATTCGGCTTTTGCCATAAATTCGCCCCCCTTTTCCGTTTCTATCTCATTATACAACAAAAAAATTCTGCATACAATAGATTATTTTGTTCTCGAGATGTATAATCCTGCTGTGCTTATAGTATACAACTGCGATTTTTTGTATATAAAACAAGAATATTTCCCCTTTACTTTCCCCTGCTTCTATTGTATAATATTGGTGTCTTTTTAAATATATGCCAAAGGCAGAACGGAGAGAGAAAAATGTATATTAACGAGCAGGACAAGAAATTCGCAACCGAGCTTTTAGACAAGATGGTTGCAAAACTCACAAAAACAGCCGATATCATCGGCGACAGAATGCCACGCTTTACCGACAAAGAGACCGGTGAATATGTGTTCGCAGCTGAGCCGTATTCCGCTTGGGAAGCAGGCTTCTGGCCGGGTATAATGTGGCTGATGTACTTAAAGACCAAAGACGAGAAGTTTAAGACAATCGCCGAAAAATGCGAAGAAAAGCAGGATATGGCAATTGAGAAATTCACCTGCCTGCACCACGACGTTGGCTTTATGTGGCTGCCGAGTGCTGTAGCAAACTACCGCATCACCGGCAATGAGCGCTCAAAGGAGCGCGGTCTGCACGTTGCAGCAACACTTGCTGCACGCTTCAACCCGGTTGGCTGCTACATCCGTGCATGGAACCACTGGGGCAATGACGATAACGTTACCCGCGCCATCATCGACTGTATGATGAACATTCCGCTTCTTTACTGGGCAAGCGAGGAAACAGCCGGCGGTGCACCGTACCTTGCAAGCATCGCAAACCTGCACGCGGATACTGTAATCGACAACTTTATCCGTCCGGACGGTTCTTCCGAGCATATGGTTGTATTTGATAAGGAAACCGGCGAGGCTGCAAAGAAGCCGCACGGTCAGGGCTATGCAGAAGGCTCTTCCTGGACACGCGGTCAGTCCTGGGCAGTTTACGGCTTCGTGCTTGCATACATCCACACCGGCAACGAAGAATACTTAAATACAGCAAAGAAGGTTGCAGATTACTTTATCTCCTCCCTCGATGAAACCTGCGTACCGCCGGTGGATTTCCGCCAGCCGCTCGAGCCGCACAGACTCGACACCTCCGCAGGCGCAATCACAGCTTGCGGTCTTATCGAAATTTCCAAGCTGATGAAGGACGAAGCAGAAGCAAAGAAATATATGGATTGGGCAATGAAGATGATCCGCGGTCTTGCAAATCACTGTAACTTCACAGACGATAATCTGTCCATTCTACAAATGTCCAACGGCGCATATCACACGCCTAAAATGGATCACGTTAACTTAATTTACGGTGACTACTACCTTTTAGAGGCACTCATGAAGATTGACGGCAACGAAGTTCTGTTCTGGTAAGATGAACAATAAGCTGTACTACATCCGTACGCAACGCGGACTGTCCTTAAAGGACGTCAGCGAGCAGTATTTTATCCGTTACGGCGAAAAGCTTTCTCCAAAGAAGCTCGGACAGTTGGAGGCTGACAAAATCACCGTCCCGGTAGATATTTATTTAAACCTCGCGGACCTGCTTGAGGTTACGCTTGATTTTATGCTCGACCGTACCAACGCGCCCGACGAGGAGGTTCGTATACGGCAAAAGGAATTCATCGACCCCGGCATCCAATGACTTAAAAGCACTTTTCCGTAAGGAAAGTGCTTTTCTTTTTGCATTTTTTATGGTAGAATACCGTATACGAAAGGATATGACGAATTTATGCAAAGCTTATTTATCAAAGACAAAGCCTTTTACAAAAAGGTCGCGGCGATTGCGATTCCGATTGCGCTGCAGGGCTTAATTACCAACGGTGTCAATATTATGGACACGCTGATGGTCGGCGCACTCGGCGAAACGCAATTATCCGCCGTTTCCCTCGCCAATCAGTTTATCAACATTTTTCACATCTTCTGTATGGGCATCGGTATGGGGGCTTCCGTGCTCGTTGCGCGCTACTACGGTATGCGTGACAATCCGTCGCTGAAAAAGACGCTCACAATTATGCTGCGTCTATGCGTTGCGATGGC
>JAZSGM010000190.1:0-1549 GCA_045532715.1 Clostridia bacterium | reverse complement strand
TTTCGTAATACCGTATATTATGTGGTATCCGTTCCTTGCACTCACCCCAATCGCTATGCTTGTGGTGCGCGATGCCGAAGGCTTCAAAAAGCATCTGTATTTTATGATGCTGAGCTTTGGGGCGGCGCTTGTTTTCTGCTTTATTGTGCCCAATGCACAGCCGCTGCGCCCCGAGGTTATGCCGAGGGACAATTTCTTTACCAAAATAATTGCAGGGCTTTATAAAGCCGACACCCCGACAAATGTTTTCCCGAGCATGCATGTAATCGGCAGCATCGCGGGCGCGGCAGCCTGCCTGAACTGCGAAAAGCTCAGAAAGCTGCGAGCTGTGTGGATCATTCCCGCGGTTTTGATTTCGCTGTCCACCGTATTTATCAAGCAGCACTCAATAATTGATGTTTTCGGAGCAATCGCCGTGTGCGTGCCGCTGTGGATATGGCTGTACGGCGGAAGAGAGAGGAAAAAGAGCCATGAAAATAGGAAAAAGAATATCCGAAGGCTTCATCCCGAAGCTGACAGCGACCATAAAACAGAATAAAGCCGTTTTCGCGGTGTATATAACCCTGCGCGCGATCGTTCTGGCGGCACTCATACTCAGCATTGTACGCCTCGACTGGGAAGGCACGTTCATCTGCGTGCTGGTTCTCGCACTTTTCACCGTTCCCGCAATAATACAACATAGCTTTTCCGTGGAATTTCCGACTCTGCTGCAGATAATCATACTGCTTTTCATTTTTGCGGCGGAAATTCTCGGCGAATTGAGTGCTTACTACATTCAATACAAGCATTGGGACACCATTTTGCACACAACATGGGGTTTCCTTTGCGCCGCGGTCGGTTTTTCGCTCGTTGACCTTCTCAATTCAAACGAAAAAATCAAATTTCAGCTCTCCCCTTTCTATCTTGCGCTGTTTGCGTTCTGTTTTTCAATGACGATAGGCGTGTTCTGGGAGTTTTTTGAGCTGTGTGCGGACAAGCTGCTCGGTCTTGATATGCAAAAGGACACTATTATAAATTCTCTGCGCAGCGTAACGCTCGACGAAACAGCGAGCAACATCCCAATACTTATTGAAAATATAACCACCGTTACAATAAACGGCGAGGAGCTGGCTCTCGGCGGCTATCTCGACATCGGGCTCTACGACACGATGGAGGATTTGTTCGTAAACTTCATCGGTGCGCTCGTTTTCAGCGTTATCGGATATATCGATGCAAAAAAGCTCTTCCGCGGCAGTCTTACAGCAAGTCTCGTCCCCAGAAAAGCAAAACGCAATTTACAGGACGAAAAATCGTGATATAATCAGCCTATATACCACACAGAAAGAGTGATAATTATGTCCGAGATTTTTGACTCCCTGCGCGTAACCCTCGGTGCCGCGGCATTCACAACAATTCTGCGCGCCATTCTCATTTTCGTGATATGCTGCGTTGCCATACGCATCATAAAAGCTCTTCTGAAAAAAGTTCTGGTCAAAACAAAGCTTGACGCAACGCTTGAGGGCTTTGTCCTCACCGCAGCAAATGTTGCCCTTTGGGTAATCGCAATTAT